>JAEKFU010000172.1 GCA_016522385.1 Pseudomonadota bacterium | reverse complement strand
GGTCCAGAGCGCCCTGCTGGAAGCCATGCAGGAGCGACAGGTGACCATCGGAGAGGAGACATTTCCGTTGCAACGGCCTTTCCTGGTGCTGGCCACCCAGAATCCCATCGAACAGGAAGGCACCTATCCGCTTCCCGAAGCGCAGCTGGACCGTTTCATGCTCGAGGTCGATGTGCCCTACCCGGACCTTGAAGCCGAGCGGCGCATGCTGTTTTCCACCACTGGCGATGAGGAACCCGAAGCACCAGCGGTGCTGACGACGGACGAACTGATGCTGGCACAACGGCTCATTCGGTTGATTCCGGTTGGTGAGTCCGTCGCTAATGCCATTTTGAAACTTGTCCGTTCAGCCCGGCCGGACGAGGCTGCAGACGAGTTCATCGCCCAGCATGTCTCCTGGGGACCGGGGCCGCGCGCAACTCAAGCGCTTATGCTCGGTGCCCGTGCCCGGGCGCTATTGGACGGTCGGTTATCACCATCGGTTGACGATGTTATTGCCCTGGCAAAACCCGTATTGCAGCATCGCATGGCAATAACATTTGCCGCACGCGCCGATGGGATCACGCTTGACAGCGTCGTCGATCGCCTGACGGAAGCGATTGGTTAGCGCTTTATGGTGTCCACGCTCAAACCGGCAGTACCGACAGGACCTGGCTATCTTAAGACCCGCCAGACCGCCGAACATATTGCCGATGCGTTCCCACCTTTGCTGATCGCGGCAGACCGCATTGCTAATGCGGTTGTCCATGGTATGCATGGCCGCCGGCGAGCAGGTCCGGGTGAGGACTTCTGGCAATACCGCGCCTACAGCCCTGGCGATGCTGCGCAAACCATCGATTGGCGCAAGTCGGCGCGCAGCCAACGTGTATTGATCCGCGAAACGGAATGGGAAGCGACCAACACTTTGTGGCTCTGGGCCTCAACTGCGCCCGGCATGAGCTACCAGTCTCACCTGGCGCAAACGACAAAACAGGATCGCGCTGTCATCCTGGCGCTGGCGCTGGGCACCCTGGCTGTTCGTGCCGGCGAACGGATCGCTGCCATCGGCAGCGGTTTCGCGCCAGATCATACCGGCCGGGCAGTTACCCGCATCGCGCAACATTATGATCACCACGACGGCGAAGGCGGAGAAGATTTGCCGAGTGCTGTCAATCTTCCACGATTTTCCACATGTTTGCTGATAGGCGATTTCCTGTCGCCTCTCGATGAAATCTCCGAAACTCTGTCGGCACTGGCAGCCGATGGCACCACGGGGCATCTAGTTCAGGTTCTCGATCCGGCGGAGGAAAGCTTTCCGTTTGAAGGTCGTACCGAATTTCGCGAGTTTGCGGGCAGCGGCACACTTACTGTCGGTAAGGCGCAGACCTTGCGCGAAAACTATCAAGATAAACTCAACCACCATCGCGATGGCCTCAAACAATTGCTGCGCCGATTGGGTTGGACCTATATGCTGCATCATACCGACCAGCCGGCGCAGCTGTGTCTCATGTCGCTTTATGGCTTGATCGCCCGTGATGAGCGCCTGCACCGCACCACTGAACGTGGGTGAAACGCCATGCCGGGCCTAGAAACGCTGACATTTGCAACACCTTGGGCACTTGCCGCTCTGGCCTTGCTGCCAGTTATCTGGTGGCTATTGCGCTTTACACCGCCTCGGCCCGAGACGGTGCGCTTCGCACCATTTCGGCTGTTACTGGATCTCGTGTCCCGGGAAGATGAAACCGATAAGACGCCCTGGTGGCTGGTTGCCTTACGCCTGGCGATAGCTACACTCGTCATTCTTTCCGTAGCGCGGCCATTATTGTCAGATCCTCCGGCCGATCTCGCCAACCGGGCACCAGTATTGCTCGTCATCGACGATACGTGGGCGGCAGCTGATCAATGGGACAAGGTTCTCGAAACGCTGAACGGCATTGTTGATGCCAGTGAACGTGCCGGACTGCCGGTCGGGCTGGTGACGACCGTGCCGCGCGTCCGGCCCCACGAATTGACCGCCACAGCTGCTGATGTGGTAAAGGAGCGCGCCGCGGCGTTGCAGCCGCGTGCCCAGCATCCCGACCGCCTTGACGTCCTTCAGCGGTTGA
Organism: Pseudomonadota bacterium; assembly: GCA_016522385.1. Classification (GTDB taxonomy): domain Bacteria; phylum Pseudomonadota; class Alphaproteobacteria; order Rhizobiales; family Aestuariivirgaceae; genus JABDJG01. The sequence goes on along the minus strand of JAEKFU010000172.1, from coordinate 1,409 downwards.
CCAAGGTCTACGGAAGCGCCGACACTCTTAATGTCGTCTGGCTGTCGGATGGTGTTGATCACGGCCATGCCGCCGAATTCGCCTCCGGCCTCAACGGTTTGGCAGGTGGTCGCGCCGATGTACATGCTTTTGTAATGCCGGCTGATCAACTGGCGCCGGTGCTGGCCACTCCAAAACTTGAAGACGGCAAGCTCAAATTTGCCGCTATACGTGCTGGAGGGGCCAAGTCGAACGATCTTGTAGTCGAGTTACGAGCACGTAACGGGCGGAGCCTGGCAGATGCAAGACTGAGTTTTGAAGGTAGTGCAACGCGCACCGAGGGTGAAATTATTCTGCCGCTGGAGCTGCGCAATGATGCCGCTGCATTGCACATCGTTGGTGAGCGGTCGGCCGGCGGTGTATATCTCCTCGATGACCGTTGGCGGCGCAAGGCCATTGCCCTTATGAGTGGTGCATCATTTGAGCTGGAGCAGCCGCTTCTGTCGCCACTCTATTATGCCTCTCGTGCCCTGCAGCCTTCAGCGGAGCTCTATGAAGTCCGCACCCGCGCTGAACTTCGTGAAAGGCTCGAAGCCGGGTTGTCGATGATCGTTCTCGCCGACGTTGGTAAACTGGGTCCCTCGCAGCGCAATCCGATTGCCGAATGGGTGAAGGATGGCGGTGTTCTAGTGCGCTTCGCCGGCCCGCGTCTGGCCGGTGGGCATGACGATCTAGTGCCCGTAGAATTGCGCACCGGTGGTCGCGCTCTGGGAAGCGCGCTCAGTTGGGAACAGCCTCAGAAGATGGCACCCCTTTCCGAGACCGGGCCATTCGCTGGTCTCAAGATTGATGACACGGTGACAGTAAAACGCCAGGTTCTCGCCCAGCCGTCGCCCGACCTTAGCGGCAAAGTCTGGGCCAGCCTTGAAGACGGAACACCGCTGATCACCGCAAGCAAGCAGGGCAATGGCCTCATCATCTTGTTCCATGTCACGGCAAATGGTGACTGGTCGAACCTGCCGTTCTCAGGACTGTTCGTTGAACTCCTATTGCGCCTGCTCGATATCGCTCCGGGCATCGGTTCGCCGGTCTCAGTGCAGGCTGGCGTCAGCGATATTGCTAGCGCGTTTGTGCCGATCCGGACCTTGTCGGGCTTTGGCACCTTGACCGCACCGGCCGTCGATGCCGCACCGATCGCCGCCAAGGACATCGCCACGGCGACCGTATCTGCAGCCCACCCGGCCGGGCTTTACAGCCGCGCGGGGGCCAGCCGCGCGCTCAATCTGACAATGCCAACCGATAAGATTGAAACCATCACTTCGTTGCCGTCAGGTATGACGACATCGGCTTATCAGATCCGTCCGCCGGTACCGCTGACCGGGCCATTGCTGCTGTTCGCGCTGATTCTGTTCCTGGTCGATTGTGTTGCA
>JAEKFU010000165.1 GCA_016522385.1 Pseudomonadota bacterium | reverse complement strand
ATATGCTGGCAGAAATCTTGTCCAGGATGTAGGTCGCCTGGCCCGCCGCATCATTGGCGCAGACATCGCTACCGTCACTGTGCGTTGCAGTCGTACCGCTGACGAGAATGCGGTTGCCGTCGCGAACAGCTCTGCTGAACCCGCATATGGCCTCCCATTTGCTGCCGCTGTCGATGAGCTGCCGTTCTGTCCCGTTTTCGGCCGATACGGCGTCGTAGATCCTCGGAAAGGCCGCAAGGTGGTCTCTCAGGTCACCCGACGCAGTCAGAAACGGTGGCCTGCGGTACTCATCACCACAGTCGCCCGGTATCCGCCGCAGATTGCCTGAGGCCGCCATGATGCGTTCGTGATCATCGTCGTCCAACCTAAATCCGAACACCGCGAGATTGTCAGCCCGATGATCCCGTTCACCAAGACGTGCACCGACAATTATCGCGGCAACGGCAGCATGCTCCAACACCCAGCGCGACGCGACATTGGAAAGGGACACACCATGCTTGGTGGCGATGGCATCGAGCGCGGTGAGGATGTCCTGCAACACGGACCAGCCGCCGGCTGCATCGACAAAGCGGCCGTATTTCATTTTGCTCCAGTCGGTGACATCGCTCTCATTAGGTGCTGGCCGGCCGAGCCAGTACTTTGACAGCAGGCCACCGGCCAGCGTGCCGTAGGCAATCAGGCGGATATCATTTTCAAGACACAACGCCGAAAGATCGTCCGCCGCGCGCCGGTCGAGCAACGAGAAACTGACCTGGTTGGAAATGATGGGGATCCCGTGCTTGACCAGGACACGGAGATGATTGGTGTCGAAATTCGTCACGCCGAGATGCTTTATGAGTCCTTGCCTGCGGAGCTGGTCAAGTTCAACCATGGCATCGAGATAGCCTGGGTGTTCATACTGCCACCAATGAAACTGCAGTAGATCAATCTGCTCGACACCAAGACGTTTGAGCCGCTCCTCTACACCGGCCCGCACGGTCTCGGCATTCATCTCGCCGGGTTCAGGCACCCACTTCGTGAAGACGTGCGGCTGGACTGCGCTCGCTCCCGGCCCGGCAACACTGGTCCGTTGCAGGAACTGTCCCACAATCAACTCGGCGCTGCCGTAGTGGTCCGCCATGTCGAAGGCATCGAAACCCGCATCGGCATATTCGTGCAGGGCATCTGCCGCCGCATCGATGTCGAGCGCTTGGCCATTCCGCTCCATGTCGGCCACCTGCCACAGACCGGTGACGATTCGGGGAATATCTAGCCCATCGGCAAGTCGCGTGCGTTCAGGTTTCGAAGAGTAGCTTGACATGGCGTTTCGGATCCTGAATTCGTGAACAGGCTTGCGGTCTGTCCGCTTGAACTGGATATATCTTTCGAACAGCGCTGGCCAGACGCCTCGCCCACCTAATCCTCGCGATGTCCTTGGACGTTTGCGAAAGGGTTGGCGCATGAATGGCGGAATGGAAGGAAGGCATGGTTGAAGACCAGACGCCAGCTTTGATCGGTCTGATCGTCAATCCGATTGCTGGAATGGGCGGCAGTGTTGGCCTGAAAGGGACCGACGGTGCCGACATCCTGAAAAAGGCAATTGCTCTGGGCGCGCGACCGTTAGCCGCCGAACGCACTTCGAGAACGCTGAGCGCCATGTCACCGGCCGCAGGCAAATTCAGCTTCATTGTACCTCCGGGCGCCATGGGAGCGGGTCTTCTGGACAATTCGGAATTCTCTTACCGGATTGCGGTCCCGAACAGCGATCAATTGAGCGGTGCAGCCGCCACCCGTGCAGCAGCCAAGGCCATCAAATGTGCTGGCGCCTCGCTCATCCTGTTTGCCGGTGGCGACGGAACTGCTCGCGACCTGCTTGATGCACTGGGAGACAGCTTGCCACTGATCGGCATCCCGTGTGGCGTCAAAATGTATTCAGGCGTCTTTGCCACCAGCCCGGAGACAGCTGGCCACTTGGCATGCGATTCCATCGAAAAATCACACGACACCGAACTGGTCGAGGTGATGGATATCGACGAGTCTGCCTATCGCGCCGGTCAACTGAGCGCTGAACTGTTCGGTTACGCGCGGTGCCCGCGTTCCGCAAACCGGCTGCAGGGTCCTAAGGCCCGCGGTCAGCTGACGCATTATAGCGCTGTGAGATCTGCCGCAGCAGAACTCGCCCGCAACTTGCAGCCGGGCCAGATCTATCTCGTCGGACCAGGAACGTCGGCGAAAGCGATACTTGATGTGCTTGAAATTGAGGGTACTTTGCTCGGCGTTGATGCCCTATCGGACCGAACATTGATCGGACGCGATTTATCGGCCACAGAGGTGCGTGCAGTGACAAAGTCCCGGTCCGTTTGCCTCATACTCGGTGTCGTCGGCGGACAAGGTTACGTACTCGGACGGGGCAACCAACAGATACCGGCCGATGTTGTCCGTAAGACCGGCCGCGATGGCCTCATCATTCTGTCTAGCGAGGAAAAACTCGCTCAGCTTGCAGGTGGAAAGCTGCTGGTCGACACCGGTAATCCTACACTGGATGAGGAACTGGAGGGATTCGTTCGCGTTCACACTGGCGCCGGACGGCGCATGATAATGCAGCTCAGTGCCGGACGCTAAATGCTGCTTGAAACGGAAATTGCGATTGCCCGAAGAACGGCGCAGTGCAAGTATACTGTGTGTGTGCGTGGCGCGTAGTTTTCGCTATCGCCGTACAAGGACCAGTAAGACTTGGGAGCTGTCGAGTGTCATCAAACGAACCCTTCTTTCATCCCTGGATGGCCAACTCAGGCTCCAATATCAAACAAAAGATGCTGGCCGAAACCGGTGCCGCAACCATCGAAGAGCTATTTGAGCAGATCCCGGAAGATCATCGCAGAAAGACGCCTGTCAATCTGCCGCCGTCAATGAGGTCGGAAGCCGAACTCCGCCGCCATCTCATGAGCACGCTGAAGAAGAACAAGGACAGTGAACAATATCTCAGTTTTCTTGGCGCCGGATGTTGGCAGCATCACGTCCCCGCCGTGGTCGATGAGATCATCGGGCGCACCGAGTTCCTGACCCCGGTTTGGGGTTCGCCGCAGTCCGACCATGGCCGCAACCAGGCATGGTTCGAATTCAACAGCCAGCTCGGCGAACTGCTTAAGACCGACGTCGTGCAGCTGCCGGTTTACAGCTGGGGCTGCGCCATCGGTCATGCAATCCGCATGGCCACGAGGATCACGGGCCGCCGCGAAGTGCTGGTACCCCATTACTGCGACCCCGAGCGCCTTTCGGTTATGCAATCCTATTGCGAACCGCCCGATATGCAACAGCACATCCGCATCGTCCATGTTGCTGCCGATCGCAAGGCCGGCAGCATTGACTTGGCTGATCTTGCCGCAAAAATTTCCGATCAAACTGCCGCGGTCTATTTCGAGCAGCCCGGATATCTCGGAACGATCGAACCGCAGGCCGCCGAAGTCGCAGCACTTGCCCGAAAGCACGGCGCTGAAACCATTGTTGGCGTAGATCCGATCTCGCTCGGCGTCCTGAAGGCGCCGGCGGACTATGGCGCAGACATCGTGGTCGGGCCGACCCAGCCGCTAGGTGTCCACATGAATTGCGGCGGTGGCGTCGGCGGCTTTATGGCTTCGCGAGACGAAGAAAAATATGTCCGCGAGTACAACGGATTTCTTGTATCGATCAGCGAAACCCGCAAACCAGGCCAGTTCGGATTTGGGCTCGCTAGTGCCCATCAAACCTCTTATGGCATGCGCGAGGACGGCAAGGATTGGACCGGTAATTCGGTCTACCTCTGGGCGATCGCCAATGCGGTCTATATGTCGCTTCTTGGTCCTGATGGTTTCCGCGAAGTGGGCGAATTGATTATTTCCCGTGCCCACTATGCGGCAAACGCCCTGGGAAAGATCAAGAAGGTCAAGATCTTGTCGGCCGGCGGTTTCTTCAAAGAGTTCGTCGTGAACTTCGACAAGACCGGCAAAACAGTTGCTGAAATCAACGAGCGGCTGCGCAAAAAACACCAGATTTTCGGCGGCAAGGATTTGTCGGCAGAATTGCCCGAACTTGGCCAGAGTGCGCTCTACTGCGTGACCGAGATCCATACCCAGGACGATGTCGACCGCCTAGGCGAGGCGATTCAAGAGGCGGTGTCGTGATGGAAAGCAAACCTGGAAAATACGCAAGCATTCCTCGCAAAACACGCCGCTCATCGCCTGTCCGAAAGAAAAACCGTGACGAAACCCGGGTCCCGTCAGATGCTATCAAGCTGCGCGGATACCATGCGCCTGTTTGGGACGAGCCTGTTGTCATGGAACTTGGCTATCCCGGCCGCCGTGGCCAGGTGTACCCGGCGCCCGAAGCAAAAGTCGCCAAGACCGTCGGTCGCGCGATGGAACTTATTCCAGCTGCCATGCGACGGGATGATCGACCAGCTTTGCCGGAAATGACCGAGCCGGAAGTCCAGCGTCACTATCTCCACCTGTCCCAGGAAACGCTTGGCATGATGGGCATCTCGCTGTTCGGCACTTGCACCATGAAATACAATTCGCGCCTCGGCGAAGCGGTCGCGATGCGCCCGGAGATCGCCGAAGTGCATCCCCTTCAGGACGAACGGACCTTGCAGGGTGTGCTCGAGATCATCCACAGATTCGACCTGATCCTACGCGAGCTCTCGGGCATGGATCAGTTTGTCTTCCAGGCTGGCGGTGGCGCCGATGCCGCCTACACCCAGTGTGTCGTCACCCGGGCTTACCATGCCTATCGCGGCGAACTCAGTCAGCGCAACGAAATCATCACTTCGATCCAGGCTCACCCTTGTAACGCGGCAACAGCAGCAGCAGCCGGTTTCAATGTCGTCACGCTGCCGCTCGCCGAACAGGGATACCCTTCCCTAGACGCGCTAAAAGCGGCGGTATCCAAGCGCACGGCGGCCCTGCTCATCAACAACCCGGACGACATGGGCATCTACAACCCCGAGATCAAAGAATGGACTCGCATTGTGCACGAGGCCGGCGGTCTGTGCTTCTACGATCATGCCAATTTTAACGGTGTCATGGGCAAGATCAGCGCTCGCGAGCTCGGTTTCGATGCTTGCATGTTCATGCTGCACAAAACTTTCGGTGCGCCCAAGGGCGGCGGTGGGCCGGCGGTTGGTGCCTATGGCTGCACTGATGAGCTCGCGCCCTTCCTGCCGACCCCTGTGGTCACGCATAGCGGGAAGCGCTACCGGCTCGACACAGACCGCCCGCTCAGCGCGGGCAAGGTTCGAGAGTATTGGGGCAACATCCCCCAGGTCATCAAGGCCTACGCGTGGGTACGGTCGATGGGTGCTGAGGGCATCGATGAAGCCTCAGACCTGTCGGTGCTGGCCAACAATTACATGGACAAGAAACTTTCTGCCATTCGTGGTCTTGAGCGTTCCAACCCGCACTTGAACTCCCATCGCATGGAAATGACGCGCTGGGGCCTGGGGCCTATGAAGGATGAGACCGGCATTGGGACGATCGATGTCGCCAACAGGATGGCCGACTTTGGCATAGATCCCTACTGGATGAGCCATGAGCCATGGGTTGTGCGGGAACCGTTCACGCCGGAAGCCGGTGAGATGTATTCCAAGGAGGACATCGACACCTGGGTTGCGGTTATCGACAAGATTTCTCAAGAAGCCTACAGCGATCCGGAGATCGTCAAATCTGCGCCGCACAGCCAGGCGATTCGCCAGGTCAAGGGCGACGCATTTGACGATCCTAAGAAGTGGGCTATGACCTGGCGCGCTTATCAGCGTAAGCACGGCAAAGGCGGCGATCGCGCTTAATGGCCTGCCGAGATCCAAGATGGCAAGTACAGATAACAATGGCATTAGGCGCAAGAATGCCGCGGCCCGGAGACCGCGCGGCACCGGCGCGGCATTCGTATACGAAAGCCTTAAGGCGCAGATACTTGATCTGGAGCTTGCGCCGGGAACCCTGCTCGATGAAACCGACCTCAGCCGTCAGTTTAGCGTATCGCGCTCGCCGGTACGGGAAGCCTTGATCCGGCTGTCGGCAGAAAGTCTTGTCACCACTTTGCGCAATCGGACGTCAATAGTGGCACCGTTCGATGTGGCAATTCTGCCGAGCTATTTTGATGCGGTGCAGTTGCTCTATCGGCTCAGTACTCGGCTCGCCGCCAGTCGGCCCGATCCGGAAAAACTTGAAAAGCTGCGCACCATTCAGGCGGTGCATGAAAAAGTGCTCGAGTCCGGTGACATGAACGCCATGGTGCGCCAGAATCGCGAGTTCCACCTGGTAATCGCCGACATGTCCGGCAATGTGTTCATCTCCACCTGGATGCGAAGTCTGCTGGATCAGGGACAGCGCATTCTCCGTCTCTATGCCCACAATCTCGGCGACAAGCTCTCCACCGATGTACTGGAACCGCATCGCAAGATGATTGCGGCGATCTCAAGGGGTGATGCCGATATGGCTGAACAGGCCGGTCGACAGGACGCCAATACACTAATTGAAGAGTTCCGGCGCGTTCTGACCCATCAGCCCACCGCGTCGATTTCGCTGCAACCCATGCGTGGCGACCCGGATCTCAGGACTATCAAGGCTGATAAGCCGCGGAGCGAGGCGTCGCCAAAGTAAGTCACGCCAGAACTCTGCATACACATAGTATTCTGTTGACTGTTGCGCCGACGTGAACAAACATGGCGCTGGGGCGAGTGCAAATGGCGGCAAGCCCAGCACTCTCCTGCAGACGCCGGCTAGCAAGGCCGTCGGAAAATCCAAAATGGGAGGTTCGCTCATGTTAAAGGCATTTACGCTTAGGGTCCTGTTCTGCATGGCCCTGGTAGCCGGTCTGGCAATGTCAATCGACACCAGCCAAGCAAAGTCGCTTGATGACATTCTCAAGGACGGTGTCATCCGGATCGGCATCAACCCCAATTTCCCACCCAACAGCTCCCGAAATTCGAGCGGTGATTGGGAAGGTTTCGATATTGAAATCGGCAACAAGATTGCCGAAGCACTCAAAGTGAAAGTCGAATGGGTGCCGACGGAAACCAAGGACCGAGTGCCTTTCCTGGTCGCCGACACAATCGACCTGTCACTTGGCGCGCTGACCCGCAATTCCGAGCGGGCCAAGCTGATCGAATATACCGTTCCGCTGCATACTGAAGTGCTCGCCGCACTGACGACGGAGAAAGTCGCCGCTGACAAGTGGCAGGACCTTAACAACGGCGACATCACTCTGGCCAACATTCGCAGTTCTTGGGTCATCGACTGGCAAAAACAGAACATGTCGAGCGCCAAGCAGGAGATCGTTGACACCATTCCCGATGTCGTGCGTCTGGTGGCGCAGGGCCGGGCCGATGCAATTGTTGAAAACATCGACTTCTTCATGTCGCACACGAAAAGCCATCCCAATGTGAAGTGGAAAGTGCTTAAAGATCCGATCTTTGTTGGCTATTGCGCCATTGGCGTCAGCAAGGGCAACTATGGATTGCGTGACGTGCTTAACATCGTCCTCTTCAATCTGCACTCTTCGAACACCGTGAACGACCTTTGGGAGAAATGGTACGGCGCACCGATGTTGGTCAAGGTAACACCTAATCCATACTTCTGAGCGCAGTTGCCAGTACGCGGGCTTCCATTGGGAGCCCGCGTCGTCCTTTTGACCGCTATCGAATAAGTCAAGATCTCACGCAGATGAACTACACGTTCCAGTGGGGTGTCGCGCTCCAGCATCTTCCCGGCCTTTTGGAAGGCGCCAAGCTGACCTTCATCATCGGCTTCCTGACGTTCTGGGGAGCATCGCTCCTCGGCCTGGTCATGGCAGCGCTCAAGACCTATGGCGGACGCATAGCTCGGCGCATCGTCGGCGCCTACGTGATTTTCTTCACCAATACACCGGCGCTTGTGCAGATCTGGTTCTTGTATTTCGGGCTTCCGGACGTTGGCATTGTTTGGGACAAGTTCACCTGTATGCTGATCGGTCTCACTCTCAATTCCGGCGCCTACCTGACGGAGATCATCCGCGCCGGCTTTATATCCGTTAGGCGCAACGAGATAGAGGCAGCTGAGACACTTGGGTTTTCTCGAATTCAGCAGGTTTGGTATGTGATCGTCCCCCACATTGCCAAGACAATCTATCCGGCGTTGGCGAATTTTTTCATTGTCATATTGGTAATGGGCACATCGATCGGCTCAGTTATCGGTGTGCAGGAACTGACTAGCCAGGCCAAGGATCTGGCCACAGTTGACTATCGCTATCTTGAAGTCTTCACCATCGCCGCAGCGATTTACGTTGTGCTCACCTTTGTCGCCAGCATCACCCTGGCATTGGTTGGCCGCTGGGCGTTCCGGGTAAAGGCAAAGATCTTCTAAATCGGCCGGTGCGGGAGCAACAGGAGGGATAAGGCGGATATGCTCGAACGGCTCGCAGATGAGATCCCGCGGTTCTTCAGCTGGAGCAACATGCTGCTGCTAGGCGAAGCCATGGCGATCACCCTGGCAATGACGCTGGTCGGCTGCGTTCTTGGTTTCCTGTTCGCGTTCATCATCGCATTTACGCGCCAGGTTCCTGGCATACTTACTTTGCCTTTTAGAACCGCCGCGATCCTGTTTGTGGAGGTCTTTCGGCGTATTCCTTTTCTGGTCGTGTTGTTCCTGGTGCTGTTCTTCATTCAGGCTGTTGCCCAAGGAACCTCGTTGTTCACGGTGGCGGTCGTCTCGATCTGCATCTATTCAACGGCCTACATTGCCGACATCATCCGCGGTGGTTTCGAGTCCGTTGCGCGCCAGCAGATCGAGGCTGCCCAGGCGATGAACTTCAGTCGCTGGCAGATCCTCAAGTCGATCATCGTGCCGCAATCCTGGCCGGTCGTATTGCCGCCAGCCGTTGCTTTTATGGTCGGGTTTATAAAGGACACATCGCTGGTCAGCCAGATCGGTGTCTTTGAACTCACATTCCGCGGCCGCGAACTCAATAATATGGGTTTTTCCGGTATTCTGGTTTTCGGCACGATCGCCTTTCTCTATTTTGCGATTTCCTATCCCCTGGCTCGCTGGGGACAATGGCTGGAGAAACGTCTTGCGCGGTGATCTCAGCCATCATCTGGAGATCAAGGGTGCCTGCGCCAGCTATGGCCGCATTCAGGTCCTCAAAGGTGTCGACCTCACCCTTGGCAAAGGTGAAGTGGTAGCGTTGATCGGGCCGTCCGGCTCCGGCAAATCAACGGTGTTGCGAATGGTTATGGGGCTGACCCTGTCGACGGCTGGCGAAATCCGCCTTGACGGCGAAGCGGTCAACTATCGCAACCCAGCCAGTTTGCGCCGTCTGCGCGACCGTATCGCAGTGGTATTCCAGCAGTACAACCTGTTTCAGAACATGGACGTGATGCGTAATGTCACCATCGCGCCGCTTAAGATTAAACGTCGTCCTCGCGATCAGGTAGTGGCCGACGCCAAACGGGTTCTTGCCAAGGTGGGTCTCGCCGACAAGCTTGCCGCCTATCCCGATGAACTCTCCGGCGGCCAGCAGCAGCGCGTAGCGATTGCCCGCGCTCTGTGTCTGAACCCGGAAATCCTGCTTCTGGATGAAGTGACCTCAGCGCTCGATCCCGAACTCGTCAACGAAGTGCTCGACACCATCCGCGGCCTGGCAGCCGAAGGCATGACCATGCTGATTGTCAGTCATGAGATGGCGTTCGTACGTGAGGTGGCGACACGAGTAATCCTCATGGATGATGGCCAGATGGTCGAGGCAGGCACACCACAAGACATTTTCGACAAACCGCAAACCCAGCGCGCCCGCGATTTCGTCGGAAAGATCCTAAGGCACTAGGGGACAATGTCCGGATTAGCCATATCGCATTGCGGAGAATCGCTTGAGGTCGAAGCTTGGACGGCGACCGAGAACCAGTTCCGCCACGATCAGCGCCGAAATCGGCCCGGCGGAGAAGCCCATCCAGGGAAAGACGTTCACGAAGAACCCGGCATGCCCCGGCACTTCACCGAGGACCGGCTTCCAGTCGGCGGTGCCGTTGACGATCGCCGGCCACGTACGCACAATGTGGACATTGGCCAATGCCGGCACGACGCTCAGTGCAACGCGCAGATTATCCCTCAGCGATGCCAGGCTGACCGCAAGTTTACCGTCAGTGCCACGCCGGGTCGCCGGCCATCCGCCGCCAATCAGAAATGTGCCGTTGTTCATTTGTTTGAGCGTCAGCTTTTCCGATGCCGCGTAAACCAAGTGCGGCACGATCGGTTTTACAGGCTCGGTGACAGTCATCTGGATAGGATGTCCCTCGATCGGCAGGTTGATGCCAAGCATGCCGGCTACGGACCCGGCGTCAGCCCCGGCACAGTTGACGACCCGCCGCGCTTCGATGGCACCGTCTCGGGTACACGCAGTAAATCTGCCACCGGTTTGCGACAAGGCGTGGATTTCGGTGTTGCGTACGATCCGCGCGCCGTGGCGCGAAGCGGCGGCGGCAAATCCCGGGGTGGCCGTGAGCGGATTGGCCCTGCCTTCGTCCGGGCAAAAGGCGCCACCGACCACGTCGCGGGAAATGTACGGCGCACATGCTCGCACCTCGTTCCGCCCGAGCAGTTCGATCCGTGCGCCCCAGCGTTGTTCGATCGCCGCTTTACGCGAAATGTCGCGCATTTCGTGCTCGGAATTCGCCACCAACAACCCACCGGTGGTCGAAACGCCGAGATCGCACCCGATGTCATCGCCGATCTCGGTCCACAGTTTCACCGACTCGAGCATGAGCGGTATGGTAGGGGCGAACTCGCGCGCCCAGTTGTCGCCTTCAGTCACGAACGTCTCATGCGGAATTTGAATGTGAAGATTACCGGCGTTGGCGCCCGAAGCCTGGGTGTTGAGATCGAATCGCTCCGCCAACAGGACGTCGACGCCTTCGCGGGCCAAAAAATAAGCCGTAGCCGCACCGGCAAGGCCGCCGCCGATGATCAGAACATCGGTTTTCATTCGACTTTCTTGCCGCGTCCGGTGCCGTGTTTGCAAGCTTTCATATAACCGGGAGACGAAGTCATGACAAAGCAGTTCCGTGGCAGTTACACTGTTACCATCACACCGTTCACAAAAGACGGCAAGCGCATTGACTACAAGGCATGGAAGAAGTTCCTGAACTGGCAATACACCTGTGATGTGCCGGGCATCATTATCCTAGGCACCACCGGCGAGTTTCTAACAATCAGCGATGACGAACGGCACGAATTCGTCGAGGCTACCGTCAAACATTGTCGGGGCCGCATGAACGTCTTGGTCGGCACGATGAACGCTTTTACGCCCAGGGCGGTGGCCTATTCTGCTGAGGCGGAAAAACTCGGCGCCGACGGACTGATGATCATCCCACCTTACTACTACACACCGACCGAGGACGAGATGTTCAACTACTACAAGGCGATTTGCGAGAAGGTCTCAGTCCCCATAATGCTTTACAACAATCCATTCACATCTAACGTGGACATGTCGGCGAAGTTTGTCGGCCGTTTGACGCGGGCATTCGAGCAGATCCGTTACATCAAAGAGGCTAGCCAGGCGGCCGGGCGGGTGTTCGACATGGTCGAGGAGACCAAAGGAGTGATGAATGTATTCGCTGGCCAGCGGATCATCGAATCCTATCTCGAGGGTGCGGTGGGTTACGTCAATCCTTTTGGCAATTACATTCCGCGCGCCTCGCGCGCAATCTGTGACTATATCGTCGATGATCGCTGGGATGACGCCAAGAAAATTCAGCGACTGATGACCAAGATGCAGAACATCATCAGCGCCGGCCACCCGACCTACGGGCACCAATGTTATTCCAAGGCCCTCGCAGCAGCGGCAGGACATCCCGTCGGCGATGTTCGCCCTCCCCTTACCACATTTTCCGAACTGGGCCGCGAGGGGGCGGGCCGCGTCAAAAAGCTCGTGCCGATCATGAAGGAGCTCGATTCACTGGTCGACCGCATTGACTCACGCATCGCCAAGGGCAAGAGAGTGCGGTTCGCCGACGCCGCCGAGTAGAATTCCGAAAGTCGACAAGGTTCCTAACCGAGGAGGCGAATTTGCCAGCTCCCATCCTTTTCACGCCCTTGACGCTGCGCGGCATGACGCTAAAGAACCGCGTCGTGCTTTCGCCAATGTGCCAGTATCAAGCTGAGGAAGGTCACGTCGGAGACTGGCATTTCGCCCATCACGGCCACTTCTCGTTGGCCGGGCTTGGCCTGGCTTTTGTCGAGGCGACCGGCGTCACCCGCACCGGCCGCATCACCTATGGCTGCACGGGCATCTGGAACGACAGCCACATCGATGGCCTGAAGAAAATTGTCGCCATGTATCATGCACGCGGCACGCTGTGCGGCATCCAGATCGGCCACTCCGGCCGCCGCGGCAGCGCCGAGCGGCCGTGGGACGGGGCCGCGCCGATAGAGTGTACCGACGGACCGGAAACGGCCTGGCAGACCGTCGGTCCCAGTGCCATCCCCGAGCGCGAGGGCTATCCCGTACCGCACGAACTGACAAAATCCGAAATTGCTGCACTGGTCGGCGCCTTCGAGGATGCCGCGCGCCGCTCCCTGCGGGCCGGATTTGACGTTATCGAAGTCCACGGCGCACACGGCTATCTGCTGCATTCCTTCTTCTCGCCGGTCTCGAACCGCCGCACTGACGAGTACGGCGGGTCCGTGGAGCGCCGCATGCGCCTGCCCCTAGAAGTAGCGCGGGCTGTACGTGAAATTTGGCCCCAAGATTTGCCGGTCTTTTATCGCGCATCATGTGTGGACGGCGTCTCAGGCGGCCTGGAGCTGCAGGACACCGTCGCTCTGGCACGCCAGCTTAAGGCGATCGGCGTCGACATCATTGACTGCTCCTCCGGCGGCATGGCCGGTCCGGCGACACTGTCCAAGGCCCGCATAACACCCGGCTATATGGTGCCCTATGCTGAGACGATCCGCCACGAGGCACAAATCGCTACGATGGCGGTCGGCGCCATTATCGATCCCGAACAGGCTGAAGCGATTGTTGCCGACGGACGCGCGGATCTGGTTGCCATCGCCCGTGAAATGATGGCAGACCCCAACTGGCTCTACCGGGCCGCCCGCCAACTCTGTGTTGCCGATCCACACTCTGTACTACCACCGCAATACGCCTTCTATCTCAAACGGCGGGAGGCGGTACTTGATCGCAATGATTGATGGAACAAAGCCAGCTCTAGATCTTTTCAAATTGCACCATCTGAAACATGAAACGTCCTCTATCATATGGAAGTCGATCAGGTTTCTCTGGCTTTGAGGTTTCCATCAAACCAAGCCTGTTCTAGAGCGTGTCGTTCTCATATGGAACCATTTGAGAACGACACGCTCTAGCGCACGTAGCTGGCACCATTGACATCGAGGGTCGCGCCGGTGAGGTGGCGGCAGCGTCCAGTCGAAAGAAAGACAACAAGGTCGCCAATTTCGTCCGGCGGCACCCATTCACCCATGGCAAGTCCTGCGGTGACCGCGTCTTCACCGCCAAGTGTCGCTGCGCTCTCGACTGACAGCCGTGTACGAACGACCCCGGGCGCCACGACGTAGGCAAGAACATTGTTCTTGGCATAGCCTCTGGCGATTGTCTTGGTAGCCGCCATGACGGCGGACTTTGTTGCCGAATAGGCGATGCCTTCCGGATTGGTGATGCCGCGCTGGGCAACCCAACTTGAGATGGTGATCAGCGTGCCGCCGCCAACATCCAGATAATGGCGGATCGCATGTCGCATCAGACGGGCCGGCGCCAGGACATTGACATCGACCGCCTCGGCCCAGACCTCGTCCCAGGCTTCGGGCGTGTCTTCGATTCCGCCGCGCAGCCGCATCACCGCAGCATTGTTAACGACAACGTCGATACGACCACGCCAGTCGAGCGCCTGCTGCCACAAGCCGTCGACAGCCGCCATGTCGCCAAAATCAGCACTAATCGCAATCGCCTGACCATTTGCAAAACCGGCAATCGCCGCCTCGGCACCGCCAAGGTCACCGCCATAATGCGCAATGACCGATGCACCGCTCTCGCCCAGAGCCATGG
>JAEKFU010000128.1 GCA_016522385.1 Pseudomonadota bacterium | reverse complement strand
CTTATATGCTGTTCGGCGGGTAGGGGCTCCATGGCGCACCGAGGACTGTTCATCACCTTCGAAGGCGGGGAGGGGGTGGGCAAGTCCACCCAGATCCGTCTACTGGATCAGCACCTTAGCGAACTCGGCCATCACGTGATCACGACACGAGAACCTGGCGGCACCCCGGGTGCGGAGGACGTCCGCAATCTGCTGGTGACCGGCGATACACACCGATGGTCGGCGGAGGCTGAGGCACTGTTGAACTATGCGGCAAGGGATGATCATTTGCGAAAGGTCATTCGCCCGGCGCTTGAAGCCGGACAGGTCGTGTTATGCGACAGGTTCATGGATTCTACACGAGCCTATCAGGGCTACGCAGGCGGCTGCACACTGTCATTAATAGATGCGCTTGAAGCGGCAATTGTGGGTCAAACGCGGCCCGATCTATCTTTCTTTCTGGATCTTGATCCGGTGGCCGGACTAGAGCGCGCAGGTGCGCGGGAAACAGGAGAAGAAGACCGTTATGAACGCAAAGGCATCGCATTTCACTCGAAATTGCGCGATGCATTCCGATCGATCGCAGAACAGGCACCGCAGCGTTGTGTGTTGATAGATGCAGCGCTGTCGGTCGACCAAGTTGCCAAGACCATTCGCCAGGCCGTTGCAGGTAGGCTGGCGGTCTGATACCGATTTTGCGCCATGAGCGATACCGATCCCCGAGAGACCGAACATCATCCCCGTTTGCGCAGCGAACTATTCGGGCACGAAGTGGTCGAGCGTCGGCTGCTGGCGGCGTTCCAGTCCGGCAGACTGCATCACGCCTGGCTATTGACAGGTCCCCGAGGCATCGGCAAAGCAACTCTGGCCTATCGTTTTGCCCGTTACATTCTTCGCTATCCTGACCCGGCGAAGGCGCCCTTTGATATGAATGTCGATCCAGACGATGGCGTCTTCAAACGCGTGGCGGCGCGAGGGCATGCAGACCTGCTGACGGTCGAACGACCATTTGATGACAAACTCAAGCGTCTCAAAGGCGAGATCGGCGTAACCGAAGCCCGCTCAGTCAGTCACTTCTTCGGTCGGACGGCAGGCGAGGGCGGTTGGCGCATCTGTATCGTCGATGCGGCGGATGACCTCAGTATCGTGGCGGCCAATGCCATTCTGAAAATCCTGGAAGAACCTCCAGACCGATCCTTGTTCATGCTGATATGCCAGCAGTCGCCCGGCCGGTTGCTGGCCACGGTTCGATCACGCTGCATCCGGCAGGATTTGGCACCGCTGTGCAATGACCTTGTCGGCAAGGTCCTGAGGCAAATTGGCCAGGCGCACGGGGATAACGCCGAACTGAACGCGGCCGCACGATTGGCGAACGGCAGCCCGGGGCGTGCCCTGGACCTGCTCGGTACCGGCAGCGCTCAACATCTGCTGACCTTTGAGGGGCTGGTATCGCTCAAACCACCGTTCGATCGCAGCCAGATGTTTCGCCTCGCCGATCAGCTGTCAAACCGCAACCAGCAACAGACCTACGAAGCGTTTTGCGATCTCTTGCGCGAATGGATCATGTGCCGCGCCAGCCAAACTGCGCGGTCAGGTGAAGCGGCATTGGCCGCGGCGGTCCGATGGAGCGATGCCTACCGTGATGTCGAACAGGCGATCGATAAGGCCAATACGCTCAACCTGGATCGCAGGTCAGTAATGCTTGAGGCGTTCAGGCGAATCGAGCAAGTGGAGCGGTCAAACAGTCCTACATGACTTGCCGCCCAATACATGCAATTAAGGGCGCCAGCGCCCAACCGTTCAAACCAACACATGTGACCATGGCCAAAGAGAAGTTTTTCATAACAACCGCTATTTCCTATCCGAATGGGCCACCCCATATTGGCCATGCCTATGAGGCGTTGGCGACCGATGCGCTGGCGCGGTTCAAGGCTCTGGACGGCTATGATGTTTTCTTTTTGACCGGCACAGATGAACACGGCCAGAAAATCCAGCAAACGGCCGCCAAGGAGCACAAGACCGCCGTTGAATTCATTGAGGAAATGACGCCCAAATTCCGGCAAATGGTCGAGACGCTCAATTGCTCGAATGATGATTTTATCAGAACAACCGAGCCACGCCACTATGCATCGGTGACCGAAATCTGGAAGCGGATGGCGGGCAATGGTGACATCTATCTCGGCAACTACTCCGGTTGGTATTCGGTGCGCGATGAGGCCTTTTACGTCGAAGATGAGCTTGAGGACCGCGACGGCGTGAAAGTTGCCATTAACACCGGCACACCAGTCGAATGGCTCGAGGAGGAGAGCTATTTCTTTCGTCTTTCGGACTATCAGGACAAATTATTGGCTCACTATGAGGCCAATCCGGACTTCATCGGTCCACCTGAGCGGCGCAATGAGGTCATCAGTTTCGTCAAGGGTGGTCTGCAGGATCTGTCGGTATCACGGACAACATTCGACTGGGGCATACCTGTGCCCGATGCGCCCGGTCATGTGATGTATGTCAGGGTCGATGCATTGACAAATTATATCTCAGCAACGGGTTTCCCGGATGAAAAGGCGACAAGGGCCCGGTTTTGGCCTGCTGACTTACATGTTATCGGCAAGGACATTATCCGCTTCCACGCAGTCTATTGGCCGGCCTTTTTGATGTCAGCTGCGTTGCCCTTGCCGAAGCGGGTATTTGGGCACGGTTTTCTTTTCAACCGAGGAGAGAAGATGTCCAAGTCGACCGGCAATGTCATCGACCCGATCAGCATGTGTGAACATTATGGCGTCGACCAAGTTAGGTATTTTTTCTTGCGCGAAGTGCCGTTCGGCAAGGATGGCAACTACAGTCATGAGGCGATTGTCAACCGGATCAACGCTGACCTGGCCAATGATCTGGGTAATCTGGCGCAGCGTTCGTTGTCGATGATCGCCAAAAACTGTGATGGTTCCGTGCCCGCATGCGGAGAACTGACAGGCGAGGATAAGGCGATGCTGGGATCCGTCGACGGCCTGTTGGAAGAAGTGCGCCCGTATCATGATGCGCAGGCGCTGAACCGCGCGCTCGATGCCATATGGCGGGTTGTGGCCGAGGCGAATCGATATTTTGCCGGTCAGGAACCGTGGGCGCTGAAAAAGACGGATCCGGCCAGAATGAACACGGTGCTCTATGTCACAGCCGAGGCTGTACGTCAGGTTGCGATCCTGGTGCAACCGTATATGCCCGCGAGCGGCGGCAAGCTTCTTGACCTGTTGTCGGTGCCCAATGAATTGCGGGGATTTGCATCGCTTGGCGACGCGCACCGTCTTGCAGCTGGAACGACATTGCCGGCTCCTACAGGTGTTTTCCCGAGATATGTCGAGGCAGACGTCTGAAGTTCGGCGAGATGACCTATCCGATCGTTGACAGCCATTGCCATCTCGATTTCGACAGCCTTTCGGCTGACCTGCCTTGCGTTTTGGAACGGGCCGGCAAGGCCGGCGTGCATCTGATGGTCACGATCGGGACCCGGGTCGCCAGGTTTGACCAAATCCTGGCGATCGCTGAAGCGCACGATGAGGTGTTCTGCACAGTCGGCACACATCCCCACAATGCGGCGGAGGAACCGAACGTGACTTCGAAAATGCTGGTAGAACTGGCGCAACACCCCAAGGTTGTCGGAATCGGCGAAGCCGGGTTGGATTACCACTACGACAACAGTCCGCGCGCTGTGCAGGCGGATAGTTTCCGGGTGCATATCGCCGCAGCGCGCGAGACCGGGCTACCACTGGTCATTCATAGCCGGTCTGCAGAGGAAGATACAGCAAGTATCCTTGAAGACGAAATGGGGAAGGGGGGGTTCAGGCCCCTGCTTCATTGCTTTTCATCCAACGCCGAACTGGCCGAGCGCGGACTGGCGATCGGCGCATATGTCTCGTTTTCCGGCATACTGACGTTCAAAGCGGCTGAGGAGCTGAGGCAGGCAGCTGCAAATGTGCCGATGGACCGTCTATTGGTGGAAACCGATGCCCCATATCTGGCGCCGGTACCGCATCGTGGCCAGCCCAACGAACCCGCCTATACTGTACATACTCTTAAGCGACTGGCCGACGTAAAAAGGGTCTCGACACAAGCGATGGCGCGGGCAACGAACGATAATTTCTTCCGTTTGTTCAACAAAGTGCCGCGGCCTGAGATCTATTCAGAGGCATTTGCATGACGTGCACGTTTACCATCCTGGGCTGTGGCTCCTCGGCTGGTGTTCCACGGATCGGAAACATTTGGGGCGATTGTGATCCCAACAACCCAAAAAACCGCCGGCGACGGTGCTCTGGGCTGGTGGAGCTCAATGGCAATGCGGGCACCACGCGGGTGCTCATTGACACGTCGCCGGACATGCGTGATCAGATGATCGATATCGGCATCCGCTCGCTTGATGGCGTATTGTACACGCACGAGCATGCCGACCATACGCATGGTATAGATGAACTGCGTTCATTTGCACTACTCATGCGCAAGCGGGTGCCCATTTGGGCCAATGATCGCACCGGTACCATGCTGCTCGGTCGGTTCGGCTACTGCTTCTATACACCGCCTGGCAGTGACTACCCGCCAATCCTTAACATGCATCGTCTGATCCCGCATGATCCGGTTTCAATCGAGGGATCGGGCGGTTCTGTCACAGCTTTGCCGATCGAGTTCGAACATGGCACGATCCGAGCCATTGGCTTCCGGATTGGTGGACTGGCTTACGTGCCCGATCTCAATGGCATACCGGACAAGGCCGCTGCGGCGCTCGAGGGACTTGACACTTGGATTGTCGATGCATTGCGACCAACGCCGCATACCAGTCATTTCTCGCTTCCCGAAACGCTGGCGTGGATTGAGAGGCTGAAACCGAAGTCTGCGGTCCTGACCAACATGCACATAGACATGGACTATGCGACTTTGTGCAAGGAGCTGCCGGATCATGTCACGCCGGCATATGATGGGATGCAGATATCAGTGGATATGAACAATTGATTTTATCCCATTGAAACTGTTTAGTTAGTTTCCAATTCGATACAGGCTTTATTTTCCATAATATATATTATGCGAATCACTGCTGCCTTGTCTCGTCACGGCTTGCGATCGGGAACGTGGTATACGGCGACACCGTTGCCACTGCCCTCCAGACTGCGCATGGCGAGAAAATTGTTGCCGAGAAAAGCCAGATGTATCCGTGCGAATTGGGCAAGTCGCCGACGGTAAAGGATGCTGCTGTCACTGGTCCTTAGCAACACCAGCCTACCAGATGCATTAAAGTAGCTATTGGCCTCAGTCGCAAAAGCGATATGGCGCCCATCCGGCGAGACCGCGACCGAGTGGATGGAGCGGCCGCGCGGTATGATGACTTTGCCGGAGCCGGTAACGAGCGACCAAACGATGCGCGATTTACCCTGTTCCCGATAGCCGTCCCAGGCAACCCAACCCTCAGAACCGACCCGCCGGAAACCGTATGCAGCGTTGTATACGCCTTCTGGCGACACAGGGTCGCCAATCAGCGATCCGGTTTCGTCGATCACCAGGATTTCGTTGCGATGGCGGGCAAGCGTGAACAAGGGTGGGTCGGCTTCCAAGAGGGTCAGACTGTGCCTTTGCGGTTGGTCTATCTCGATTGACCTTTCGCTGCCGTCCAAGCCCAAGGCACGCAATCGGATCGTGTGCGGCCGCTGTGGGGTGCCGGCTGCTGCTCCGCGTTCAAGCCAGGCCAACTCGGAACCGGATTTGGTCAGCAACGGCGTCCAGTAACGCACTGTAGTGGGGGGTGCCAGCTCGCGAAACTCTATCGAATTTGGTGGCGAGTAGAAATATTTCGGAGCGGAGGTTACAAACAGACGTTCGCCGGCTCCGTTTACGCTAATCAGTTGGGCTCCCTTTGCGCGCAGGAATTCGACCGGCTTCACTTGGCAGCCGGGCATAGTGAGGATTCCATCACTTGTCCATTCGCTGTCCCGGACCCAGGCGATCCGTTTTTCTTCAAGCGACAGCGAGACTCCGGCCTTGACCGGCAGCAATGACCAATTCGCAGCCATGCATGCGCGCTTCAAATGTCCCAGATCGCTTGACCAATCAGGCGCGATCAGTACCAAAGCCGGAATCGCATAAAGAAATGTAAAGTTGACGGTGAAAAACAGCATAGGGAGGGTTATCGCCATTGTCAGCAACCTCCACCATCTGATTTGGCGCAGTAGCAACCAGAAGGTCAGAGCGGCTAAACCTTGCAAGAGCAATGCCCCGCCAGCGGCAGCCAACGCCATGATTAGGCCATCGCGCAAATCGCTGAAAAACATCATCGGCCAGAAAATCAGGCCGGCATGGGGCGTAAACACTGGTAGCAGGTAGATCGAAAATGACAGCACTAACGCCCAAAAGGTTCGATTTGTCATTCTAATTTCCCTGCCCCGTCACCATGCGCTGTCCAATTTACAACTGCATCGCTGTTGTGCATCGGCCGCAATCTGTAATCTGTAGGATATCTCAGAATCATTCTTTGGCATATTGAGCTAGATTCCATGACCAATCCTGCAGAACTGCCGCTCCGAGAAATTCACACGCTTCTTGCGATAATGCGGGCGCTACGGGATCCCAATGGTGGTTGTCCGTGGGATCTGGAGCAGACATTTGAAACGATTGCACCATACACGATCGAAGAAGCCTATGAGGTTGCCGAGGCGATCCGCACAGAGGATGTTGATGCGTTGTGCGATGAGCTGGGCGATCTGTTACTGCAGGTCGTTTACCACGCGCAGATGGCGGCGGAAGCCGACGAGTTCACCTTTGACGATGTTGTGGAAGCCATATGCAAAAAGATGGTCAGGCGGCATCCGCATGTCTTCGGCGATGCCAAGGCGCGATCTGTAATGCCGGCCAAAGGTTTTTGGGAAGATGCAAAGGCAAAAGAGCGTACGGCCGGCAGCGGTACGCTAGCCGGTGTGCCGATCGCCCTGCCCGGCCTGACAAGGGCGGCCAAACTGCAGGCAAAGGCGGCAAGGGTTGATTTTGACTGGCCGGCGACCGAAGGCATGATTGCCAAGATCACAGAAGAGGCCAACGAAGTACTCAATGCTCATCAACGCGGTGAGCAGCAACAGGTGTCTGAAGAGATCGGGGATCTCCTGTTTGTCCTGGCCAATTTTGCGCGACACTGCGGCGTTGACCCTGAAGCCGCGTTACGTACCGCCAACGGGAAATTCGAACGGCGCTTTGAGTATGTCGAAGCCGCATTGGCCAAACGTGGCAAGAGCCTGGAGGACTCGAACCTTGCGGAGATGGACGCGTTGTGGCAGGAGGCAAAAAAGCGCGAAGGGCAACCGGATGGATGACCCCCTGCCTTACTCAGCTGCGATAGAGTTTTCGCCTGGGGCAGCCTCATCCGGCGCAATGCGCATGCGTTTGCCGAAGCGTTGTGCTGCCTTATCAGCGCGCGAATCCTCCAATCGGACGCGGAAGCACATGGACCCGTCGTCCAGATCAATCCGGCTGATTACTTCGCTGAACTGGTACAACCAAGCAACATCAGCGCCGTCGGCCGGTGACAATTTGATATCAAACTTCTTGACCGGACCTGCGATCCGGTCGTCGATGACCTGTAAAAGGCCTTCGATCCCCTCCCCGCTTGTTGCAGACACCAAACAGACATCACTCGCACTGCGCTCACTCTGCAGCAATAACCCGTGTCGCACATCCGGTTCCAGCAGATCGGATTTGTTCCAGACCTCAATCATCGCGTCGCGCTCTTGCTCGTCCAGGCCGAGTTCGCTCAGCACCAAGTGAACGTCGCGCGATTGTGCATCGGTCTCCGGATGAGAGATATCACGGACATGCAATATAACATCCGCGCTGCAGACCTCCTCCAGGGTTGCACGAAAAGCTGCAACCAGGCTTGTGGGCAAGTCGGATATGAAGCCGACTGTGTCCGACAATATTGCCTTGCGACCGTGCGGCAGGGTGAGCTGCCGCATCGTCGGGTCGAGCGTAGCGAACAGCAAATTGCGTGCATCGACTGAGGCGCCGGTCAATCGATTGAACAGCGTGGACTTGCCCGCATTGGTGTATCCGACCAAAGCGATGATGGGGTATGGGACCCGCTTGCGAGCATGGCGGTGCAACCCCCTGGTCTTGGCGACGGACGAAAGCTGTTTGCGCAATTTGTTAATGCGCATTTGAATGACGCGGCGGTCGGCCTCCAACTGTGTTTCACCGGGACCGCCAAGAAAACCACTGCCACCGCGTTGTCGCTCCAGGTGGGTCCACGATCGCACAAGCCGGCTTTTCTGATAGACCAGATGCGCGAGCTCGACTTGAAGCGAACCTTCGCGTGTCTGCGCTCGCCGACCGAATATCTCCAGGATCAATCCGGTTCGGTCGAGCACCTTGGCGCTCCATGCACGCTCCAGGTTGCGCTGTTGCGTCGGTGTCAGCTGGGCATTGACAATGACCAGCTCAGCGTTACATGCCGCAATGGACTTTGCGATTTCCTCCAGCTTGCCGGTGCCGAGGAGAGTCGATGGCCTGAGCCTGCCCAAGGCCGCAATCTCCTGGCCAACGATTGCCAGGTCAATCGCCCTGGCCAGCCTGACGGCTTCAGCGAGCCGCGATTCCGCTGATCTTTCGGTGCGCCGCGGACCTGCAAACTCCAGCGCAGCGTCCGGAAATTCAATATGCAAGACAAACGTGTCGGTAACAACGGGACCTTCGATCTGAAAGCTGACCGGCCCTGTCACCGTCCTGCCCGGCTGTGCGTTTGACTGGTTCGCGTGGCTACGACGCGTCATCTTCTTCAAATAACGAAATCGGCTGTCCAGGCATCACGGTGGAAATCGCGTGCTTGTAGACCAATTGCGACATGCCATCGCGCCGCAGCAACACACAGAAATTGTCGAACCAGGTGATCACACCCTGCAATTTCACTCCGTTCACCAGGAACACCGTTAGAGGGGTTTTTTGCTTTCGAACATGATTCAGAAAAGCGTCTTGTAGATTTTGGGTTTTTTCTTGTGCCATGGCGTCCTTCTTATCATTTTGCCAGAGGGTTTGTCGTGCCGCCCGAATGCGGCGTTGCTGTTCGCTACCAGAACCCAACTCCAACGCACATCTTTGCGGCCACCATTTTACCGAAGGGTACTTAAATTCGAAAGGGGCCTCGCAAAGAGTCGAATGAGCATCATCATAGATGTTTTGAAAGAAACATCGATCAAAAATATTCCAGGCTAACTCTAAACAGATGTTGCAGCTGTTTGATCTGATCTCGCAACGCCATCAGAATTACCCGGTCATGTGGTTTGATCACGGTATCGCCATCGGGAATGATGACCCTATCGTCACCGCGCACAACAGCTCCCAGCCGCACGCCACTCGGCAGTTCGACTTCGCGCAACGGCTTGCCGATCATCGGTGACGTATCCAGTGCCTCGGCCTCGATAACCTCGCCGGCACCGTTTTGAACCGGATGAACACCGCGAATTCTGCCGCGTCGCACATGCTGCAGGATGCTTGATACGGTGACGGCCCGCGGATCAATGAACGATTCAACGCCCAGTGATGAAACCAGCGGGCCCAATGCCAAACCAGATATCAGGCACATGGCCTGCGCGCTACCCTCCTGCTTGGCCAGCAGGCTGGACAGCACGTTGACCTTGTCGTCATTTGTCAGTGCAACGAAAACATCCGATCGCTGGACGCCGGCTTCGCGCAGGATTTCCTGGTCAAGAGAGGAACCATTCAGCACGACGGTGCGCTTGAGATCCTCGGCGATCATTTCCGCGCGCTCGCGATTCGCTTCGATGATCCGCACCTGTATACGCGAATCACGCTCTTCAAGTTTGTGTGCCAGATAGAGACCGATATTACCGCCGCCGCCAATCAATACGCTGTCGGCCTGCTGTTCTTCGTGTCCGAATAGTCCAAGTGTGCGTATCGCCTGTCGTTGATCAGCAATCACGTAAACATTGTCACCGGGCAGTAACTGGTCATCACCGTGCGGAACGAACAGCTTCTCCTGCCGATATATTGCAACCACCAACGCATTGAGATCGGGAAACAGGTCAGTCAGCTGCGGGAGCGGTGTATTGATGATGGGACAATCTTCATCAATGGTGATGCCCATGGCCACCACGCGTTCATCGGCAAAGTAGATCGCTTCGAATGCCCCAGGCAACGCGAGGCGCCGCAAAACCATTTCAGCGACTGCGGTTTCAGGTGAAATTACAACGTCGATCGCAGTGTTCTCGCGAGAGAACAGTGTACGGTACTCTGGCAACAAGTATGGCTGGGCGCGGACTCGGGCAATTTTGGTCGGGATGTTGAATATTGCATTGGCCACCTCACAGGCCATCATGTTCACTTCATCGGTGAACGTCACGGCGATGATCATGTCGGCTTCGGCGGCACCTGCCTGGGCCAGGATATCGGGATGCGAGCCATGCCCGACAATGCCTTGAACATCAAGCGTGTCGCTGATCGCCCGCACAAGTCGCGGCGAGGTATCAATTACGGTGACATCATTGTCTTCGGCTGAAAGCCGCTCTGCAATGCCAAATCCGACCTGGCCTGCGCCACAAATTATGATCTTCATGCTCTAGGGCCCCGGTCTAAGATCGGCCGGGACGACTCTCTCTGTGTGATTGGGTGAATTTGCGGCAACTTGGCGAAGGATACAAGCGCATTGGCGCAAGGTGGCTAACGCCGAGGTCAATTGTATCTGCGTGACGCTCCAGCCGTCCGCTACCGCAGTTGAACGGAGAGTTTTCCTGCCAGCAATGTGCTGAGACCCTCTTGCCCCTAAGCCACGCCCACGTCGCGCGAGCTGTTTCCGATGATGCCGAGTGACTTGATCTTGCGGTGCAG
>JAEKFU010000704.1 GCA_016522385.1 Pseudomonadota bacterium | reverse complement strand
CACTCGTACCATCGGGCAGAACAAGTCGCCCCGTATACGGCTCAAGTTGCAGCGCGCGCACCAGGCCCATGAGAGTATATGCCGTGCCGCCGAGAGCCTTTTTCATGTCGGCAGGCGTTGTCGCGGTAACCTCGGCACCGAAGCCGCCGCTGGCGACATTTATGAAGTACTTGCCGTTGACCTCGCCGACATCGATTTGCCTGGCCTTGCCCGTTGCCGCCAAATGGAGTGCTGCGGTGAGATCATCCAAGGGCAGCCCGGCACCGCGGGCAAAATCGTTTGCCGTACCCAGCGGCATGATGCCGAGCGAGACCATTTCGGCGCGGTTCTTTTTCAACAGGGCGTTGACGATGCCGTTCAAGGTACCGTCGCCACCGCCTGAAACAAATCGTGTGACGCCTTGCTTGATGGCTTGTTTGATGAAGAGATTCTGATCCTTGCGGTTCCAGGGAACGCGCACGGTGATATCCACGCCTTGCCGTTGCACATCCTTGATCGCCCGCTTTACCTCCGGCCGGGTACAGGATTTCTTGTGCAGGAGCAGATAGGCCTTGACGTTTTGCATGTTCATTTTGGTGCCCTCTCCACGAGACCAGCAGGCGCAGCATAGCCCAGTAGTAGTATGCCTGTAGAGATCCAGTCGGCACGACACAAGTCAACGCCAACGCGCTGGCCATTTTGCAACAATTTCCAACATGTGAATGGTCACGTAGAAAATCACCGGCTAAGCTGACATAGGGTTAGGTAATTATTGGAGGCCGTTCTTGTGACCGCACCAGGGAGGTCGACGATGAAGAAGCCCCTCACCTTTTCCACTTCGCTTGCTGTCCTTTCGTTTATTGCCGGGCCGGCACTCGCCCAGACACAATTGCTTTGGGGCGAAACGCATCTGCACACGAACCTGTCGCCGGACGCCTATGTCCAGCGCAATACGACAGCAACACCCGATGACGCCTTCCGCTTCGCCAAGGGCGCACCTGTCATCGATGCCAACTCGCGCGCCAAACTGCGCATCGACACACCCCTCGACTTTGTCGCCGTGACGGATCATGCCGAATATGTCGGCATCCCGAAGTTGATCTGGGCCGGCGATAAGCGGCTTGCGGCCAGCGCGATCGGCAAGCGGTTTGCCAAGATGATCGCCGACGGCGAAGGCACCAAGGTGTTTTTCGAGCTGGTCGCGTCGGTGAACACGAACCAGCCGATTGCCGCCCTCAATACGAATGAGATCAGAGCATCGATTTGGTCAGAGAGCGTTGCTGCGGCAGAGCGGCACAACGAGCCGGGCAAGTTCACCGCCTTCATCGGCTGGGAATGGTCTTCGATACCGCGAGGCCAGAACCTGCACCGCATTGTCTTCATGCCCGAGGGCGGCGACATTGCCAAACAGTTCATCCCGTTCAGCGCCTTTGACAGCGATGTGGAAAGCGAATTCTGGGCCTGGCTCGATAAGACCTCCAAGCGCACCGGCGCCAACTTTGTCGCCATCCCACACAACGGCAATATCTCGAATGGCCTGATGTTCCCAGTGACCAACAGGGCTGGCAAGCCGATCGATGCAAACTATGCCAAAACCCGCATGCGCTGGGAGCCGGTGATCGAGACCACACAGATCAAAGGGGACTCCGAAACCCATCCGGGGGTCTCCCCCAATGACGAGTTCGCCGAATTCGAGACCTACGAGCATTTGATCAAGACCGATGAGAGCGCTACCGGCGACGCCGGCGACACGCGTGTCGGTTCCTATACGCGTTCCGGTCTGAAGCGCGGACTGGAATTCGAAGGCAAGCTCGGCGTGAACCCGTTCAAATACGGCATGATCGGCGCAACGGACAGCCACACGGGGTATTCGACCGCCGAGGAGGACAATTTCTGGGGCAAGTTCTCCCTCGACTCCATTCCCGACAACAAGGCCGACAAGGAACTTGCCCCGGGCGCCTTCGGCTGGGACATGTCGGCTTCCGGACTTGCGGGTGTATGGGCCACTGAAAACACGCGCGCAGCGATCACCGCGGCTTTCAAGCGCCGTGAAACCTATGCAACATCCGGCCCGCGCATTGCCCTGCGCGTCTTTGGCGGCTGGGACTACACGGAAACCGATGCGGCCGAGATTGATATCGCATCGGTCGGTTACGCCAAGGGCGTGCCCATGGGCGGTGATCTTACAAAGGCACCTGACGGCAAGGCGCCCCGGTTCCTCATTCATGCTGTCAAAGACCCAAAGGACGCCAATTTGGATCGCGTCCAGGTCGTGAAAGCCTGGCTCGGCGACGACGGCAAAGCGCAAGAGAAAATCTACAATGTGGCCTGGTCAGACGGGCGCATCTTGGACATAGACGGTACGTTGCGGCCGGTCGGCAGTACGGTCGATCTGAAAACCGGCCACTACACCAACGACATCGGCGCGGCGCAACTCGCAACCATGTGGGAAGACTCGGAATTCGATCCCAGCACACGCGCCTTCTATTACGTCAGGGTCTTGCAAATCCCAACGCCGCGCAACTCCACATATGATGCAATCGCCCTAGGCATGGACCCAGCCAAGACCGGCAAGGCCGTCACCATCCAGGAACGCGCCTATTCATCGCCGATCTGGTACACGCCCTCTAACTAAAGACTTTGAGTGAGCAAGAAACATTTGTGTCACTCTAAATTTTGTAGATGCTGTTTGTTTGTGTGTAATGCCCTGAGGTGACCGATGCTGTTGAGAGTATTGAAGGACCCGCTAGCTCATTTTCTGGTGCTCGGGCTTGGGCTGTTCGTGCTCTATGCCGCGCTCAATCCCAATAGCAAGGCCAGTGACGATCCCAAGCGCATC
The DNA here is from genome assembly GCA_016522385.1 of Pseudomonadota bacterium. GTDB lineage: Bacteria > Pseudomonadota > Alphaproteobacteria > Rhizobiales > Aestuariivirgaceae > JABDJG01. Next base: position 714 of record JAEKFU010000704.1, on the reverse strand, counting down.
GTTGTCGATCAGGAGAGACTGCTGACGTTCATCCAATACCGTACCAAGACCTTCAAGCGGGACCTGGCCGAGGCGCGGCTCAACGCCATGTCCGGTGAGCAGTTGCAGCGTCTGATCAAGGATTACGTGCGTGAAGAAGCGTTGCACCGCGAGGCCAAGGCGCTCGGCCTCGGCGCTGAGGACTACATCATCAAACGGCGCATGATACAGAAGATCGAATTCATCACACAAGGTTTCGCCGAAGCGGTAGTGAACGTGAGCGATGAAGATCTGAAGGCCTATTTCGCGGCCAACAAGCAGCGCTATCGCGAGCCGGGTCACATTACCTTTACCCATGTGTTTTTTGATAGCGAGCGCCGCACGCCGGGAGAGGCCAAGGCGCTGGCAGCGGCAAAACTGAACGCGTTGCGAGCCGCCTCAGTGGCGTTTTCCGATTCGCCCAAGCACGGCGAGCGGTTTCCCTATGGGGTCAACTATGTCGAGCGCACGAAAGATTTTGTGGGCAGCCACTTTGGTGAACAGATGAGAGATGCCCTGTTCCAGCTGACGCCGGCCGACGGCGTTTGGCACGGTCCGTTTGTGTCTGCCTATGGCGCCCATCTGGTGATGGTCGTCAAACGGATCGATGATCGTGATCCGCCTTTAGAAGAGCTCAAATCCCTCGTCAAGGCGGATATCGTGCGCGACCGCCGCAAGGAGCAGGCTGACCAGGCC
>JAEKFU010000690.1 GCA_016522385.1 Pseudomonadota bacterium | reverse complement strand
GGGTGCGATCTCAAGCGGTCACTGCAACACACGGCGGCGTCAGAGTTTGACAAACTCTCTCCATTCGTCGGAGATTTGTGACAAAAATCACATGCTCGTTATGGGGCATGCGTTACAACCATTATTGCCGGGGGCCCGCGTAACGGCGACGCCTTCGTCATGGTCTACGATGAGAACCACGAACCTATTAAGTACATAGCAGGCGAGATCGTCTTTACCTGGATCTTTGCTCTCGGATTAGTCGCTGTGATCCTACTTGTTATCGGCATGGCCCAGTGATTTCATGCGTCACGCGATCAACGCGGTTGGCGAACTCATTGCCGACATTTCGACACCAAACTTCGCCTTTTTTGAAGGATCAACATTCGAGTTTGCAACGAGATCACGACATCTATTCGAAGACGAAACAGAGAAACTAATTCACTGTTGCCTCTGAGTGGATGGCCAACTGCGTAAGCCACGCCTTTGCCTGTTGAGATTTAGCTGTGTTCTCGGCCATCAATAGATATCTGCACCCGTCGTCGCGAGCACGCGCGTCGGGGCTACGCTTGAGAAAGTGAGCCTTGAGACGGTATAGCTCCGAAACATAGAAGTTTTCGCCGTTCTTGCTGGCAAACTGAAGCGCCTTATCGAGCGATTTATCTGCGTCGGCATACCGCCCTTGCCGAATTTGCAGATCTGCCAGAACGCCAAGGTGGTAGGTGACTTCGATTTCCTCGCCGGAGCCCAGCAAGAGATTAATGTGCGCCTCGATTGCATCTATGGCGCTGTCGTTGCGTCCCGATATGCATTCAGCCCAGTTGCGGGTCATATTTCCCCGTTCAAGTATTATGAGTTCACCATGCTTTTTGGCGTATTCAAGCAGCTCATCGGTAAAGGCATATACTTTGTCGACATCACCAATGCATTGGTAGACATAAGAACAGTTACTCAAAGCGGCGGCGATGGCATGGGGAGACTCGCGCCGTGCGCTGGCGATTGCACGCTCGGCGCACGATACCGCTTCGGGAAGAACTCCAAGGATGAAATTGGTCCAGGCAAGATAACTCAGTGACATGCTGGGAAAGCAATGCTTGCCGGAGATATAGTCACCCGACGCCTCGAGTCCCTGCTCGAATTCATTGCGCGCAACTGTAAATTCCCCTCGCATGAAATGGGCCATTCCCAATCCTTGGAAACCGCTTGCGGTGGCTCGGCGATCGTGTGAGGTCAATCCCAAACGTTTCATTTTCATGGCAGGTTCCCTGCAGGCGCGCAACTCACCAGCATTGAATTGCACACCAAACTGCCAATCCAAAGATTCTAGGATAAGTTCAACGTCGTCCAACCGTTCTGCAAGCTCTTCAGCCTTCTGGAAATACTTGATCGGTTCGGCCGCGACACCAAGCGATGCATTCAAAGCGTGTCCATATGCCAAATACATGCTGGTCAGGTCTTGCAGCCTCTGAGGCGTTTCTTCCAAATCCTGTGCAACTCTCAAGGCACTTGCCAACAAATTCACCGCTTCCGGGGTGGCACCGCTTTGCAATGCGTGTTGTCCTGCCTCCAGCCAATAGATGAAGGCGCTGTCCAAGTCATTGCCATACTCGAAATGACGGGCGATGATCTCGGCAGAATACGTCTGACCCGCTCCCGCAAGGACTGAAGCGACGTTTAGGTGAATCGCCGAACGCGCAGTATGAAGCAGACTCGAATAAACAGCATCGCGCAAAAGCGCGTGGCGGAAGGCATAAATTACCCTGTCGCCGGCCGTAACGCGGTTTAGTATGTTCAATTCGTTGAGCTGGTCTAAAACTTGGTGAACGCTCTCCGGGCTGTCACCAGACAGCTTTATCAATATTTCTAGATCAAATTCCGGGCCAATTACCGCCGCCAGTTGCGCGATTTCCTTTCCTCGTCCTGCCGCGTCTATCCGCTCAAGAAGTGAACCCTGGAGTAGGAATGGGACCTCGCCAATGTTAGATCTATGTTCAGACGCTAGGGAAACGGGCGACTCGTGCTCCAAATAGTGTTTGGAGAACTCCTCTACAAAGAGCGGATTTCCTTCACACTTTTCGATAGTAGACATGAGTGCTGCTTCATATCCGGTGCGTTCGTCCTCGGAAAAGAACGTCGCCACCAAAGCTGAGACGTCTTCATCGTCCAGCCTTGTCAGACACACGCTTGTAACGTGAGGCCCTGCGAAAGATGGTACGTTTTCCGGCCGGCAGGTCAGGACTAGAAAGATCCTTTCCTTGCTTGTGCGTTCGACGAGCAGCTCTATCAAGCCTTCGGTGGATGCGTCCATCCAGTGGATATCTTCGATGAGCACGAATATCGGAGCGTCTTTGGCTGTCTTGACAAGGCTTTCAACCAACGCTTGCTGCAGTGCCATCAACATATTTTCAGGTGGGGGCTCACCAGAATCTTCAGTCCCAGTAGGGCTAAGGCCCATTATTGCTTCAAAGAAGTTTAAAAGTTCGCGCGGATATCCAAGTTTGTTGTGAAAGGTGTCATGCAACTTGGTATGTACGGTTTCAGGGCCATCCTGTTGCTGGATATTGGCAAAGCACTGCGCCCAGTGAACCCATGGGTGCAAAGGAGTCGACGTGCTGACACTTGAGCATTGAAACCGGAATGATTTGCCGATGTCGCTGCCGAGCGTCCGTTCCAGTTCGAATGCCAATCGTGATTTCCCAATTCCAGCTTCACCATGCAAAAGGATGACTTGCCCTTCCCCTGAAACTACCGACTGCCATTGGCTGGAGAGAGATTCCAACTCTTTACTTCTGCCCACATACGGGCTCAGGTGCGACGGATCGAACCGCGAACCAGGCCGGCGTTTGCGGACCACTTCCCAGGCATTGACATCGTGCTTGAATCCTTTGGCCTGAATTGGCCCGACTTCGCGAAAAACAAACCGGCCCTCAGTGAGTTTCCTGGTCGCACTGTCAATCAAAATGTGACCAGGCTTGGCAGCCTGTTCAAGGCGAGTCGCCAAACAGGGCGTTGAACCAAATGCCACGATGCGGCGGCCAATTTGTTCCATGTTTGGCTGTCCAACTACGACTTGGCCAGTTGCAATGCCGATTCGGCATTCAAGTTCTTTTTGAGGTTTGTTGTCTTGCGCCGCAAACATTCGCGAGACCTGAAGGGCGGCCGTCAGCGCATCAACGGCTGCATCCTCACGGGCGAATGGATAGCCAAAATAAGCCTGAAAACCGTCGCCCGTATATCCCACGAAAGTACCGCGAAATTCCTCGACTATCTTTGTCCATTTGTTGAGGTTCGCCTCCATTAGCAATAGCACATCCTCAGGATCCAAGCTGTCAACAATTGCTGTGGAGTTAACAATGTCACAATGCAGGATGGTTACCTGCCGTCGCTCCGCTGTTTTGTCTAGTTTCACCGCCCCGTCCACTCTTGGGCTCAAGATTCGACTTGGTAGAACTGGAGTCACTGGCAAACAACTAGCACGAAACCATCATCGTACAAATCAGCAGGTAGTGGATCGGTGCCATGGGCGCCAGTGTGATCAGCGAATTTGATTTAGCGTACGCAGCGCGCGAACGTCCGAATATCTTCGATTAGCAGGGCAACAGCAGAGGTGCAAAACAAGCAGTTCGGGTGGTGGGCCCGGCAGGACTCGAACCTGCAACCAGACGGTTATGAGCCGTCGGCTCTAACCAATTGAGCTACGGGCCCACCGTGCACATCGCTATAGCGAAAAAAAATGCCGCCGCCAAACACTTCCACGTTTGGCGACTATCGCAACGCCGGCCGATCGGCTTGCGACGCTAGCGGCACTTGGTGCACACTGGTTTTTTTTACCATCTTGCGCCCAAATACATCCCGAGGTCTCGTTCAATGAGAAACCTGCACCGCACCTTTGTCGCCCTCACCTGTCTCACAGCCATTTTTCTGGCTGCACCTGTGAGCGCTGAGGATCAAACATCGCCGATGCGACTGCTGTCGATGGTCGGCCATGGCAAGGTGAAGTCTGCGCCGGACATGGCCCTGGTCACCCTCGGCGTGCTGCGCGAAGCCAACACGGCGCGCGATGCGCTCAGCGCCAACAACGAGGCGATGCGCAAAGTGATGACGACGATGATGCGGGCCGGCATTGCCGAAAAGGACATCCAGACGTCTGGTTTCTCGGTTCAGCCAAAATATGTTTATCCCAAGCAGTCCTCGACGGGCGAGCGAAAGCCGCCACGGATCGTCGGCTACACAGTCTCCAACAACGTGACGATCATCGTCCGCGACCTTGATGCCCTAGGCGCGGTGCTGGATGGCGTCGTGGACGCTGGATCAAACCAGATCAACGGAATCTCTTTTTCAATCGCTGAACCCAAACCCTTGCGAAACCAGGCGCGCAAGCTAGCAACCGCCAATGCCATTGCCAAGGCCGAACTCTATGCCAATGCGGCTGGCGTCACGCTCGGCCCGATTCAGTCAATTTCCGAGCAAGGGGCGTTGCGCCCGCCGCAGCCAGTCCTGCGCCAGGCGCGCACCATGGCGCTGGAAGCAGACAATGCTGTGCCAATCGCGCGCGGTGAGCAGTCGATCGAGATGCAGGTGCACATCACGTGGCGAATCAAGTGACCCACCCTGAGGGAGGCGGGGCAGGCCACCTGATCGCCAGGGCGCCGCTGCATCATCAAGAACCTAGCGCCGGCCCGGCCGCTGCCGGCCAACACCGCCCTCAGTCCTACAGATTGCCTTTGGCCATCTCGCTGGCGATGTGATCCGCCTGGCGATAGGCGAGCGCCACGATGGTGAGCGTCGGGTTTTCCGCCGCACCTGTCGTAAACTGGCTGCCGTCCGAGACAAACAGATTGGGCACATCATGCGCCCGGCCGTGCTTGTTCACCACGCCGTCACCGGGCTTCTCGCTCATCCGGTTGGTACCCAGGTTGTGGGTGGAGGGATAAGGCGGCGTCGGATAGGTCTGAGTCGCCCCAACCGCATCATAGACCGCTGCACCCTGCTGGTACGCGTGATTGCGCATGGCGATATCATTGGCATGATCGTCGAAATGCACATTCGGCACCGGCAGGCCGAACTGGTCTTTCTCGGTGGCATGCAGCGTGATCCGGTTTTTCTCCTGCGGCATGTCCTCTCCTACCAGCCACATGCCGGCCATGTGGTCATACATCTCCATCGCCGCCGTGAACTCGCGGCCCCAGGCGCCTGGGTTCAGGAATGCCGCCATGAATGGCACACCAAGCGACAAGGTCTCCATTTCATAGCCGCCGACAAATCCACGCGAGGTATCATGAATCGACTCATCCTGAATGATTCCGGCCATGGTCGTGCCGCGATACATGTTCACCGGCTGGTCGAACACCGCATAAACCGATCCGGTCATATGGCGCATGTAATTGAGTCCGACCTGACCCGACGAATTCGCCAGCCCGTCGGGGAACATCGACGACGCTGAGTTCAGCAGCAACCGCGGGCTTTCAATCGAATTGCCAGCCACACACACAACCCGCGCCTTTTGCACATGCTGGTTGCCGTCCTTGTCAGCATAGAGCACACCGGTCACCTTGCCTTCTGCATCATGCTCGATCTTGAGCACCTGCGAATTTGGCCGCACCTCCAAATTGCCGGTCGCCTCGCCTTCGGGAATGTCGACATAGAGTGTCGACCATTTCGCACCCGACATGCAGCCCTGGAAGCAGAAGCCGATCTGCTGGCACGCGGCGCGCCCGTCGCGCGGCTCGGAGTTGATTGCCATGCGCCCGGTATGACACTGCTTGTAGCCAAGCTTGTCGGCACCCTTCTTCATCACCTTGAAGTTGTTGCTGCCGGGCAGTCCCGGAATGCCGTTGGTGCGGGTCACACCCATTTTGTTCTCGGCCTTGTCGTACCAAGGCGCCATTTCCGCCGCATCGATCGGCCAGTCGAGCAGGGTCGCACCGGCCACTTCGCC
>JAEKFU010000641.1 GCA_016522385.1 Pseudomonadota bacterium | reverse complement strand
TCATGGGCAATCTGGAAGGTTCTGAGCATGCCCTTGGCGAAAAGCTCATGCGGCTTGAGCCCGGTGATGTCTTCGCCATCAAGAAAGACCTTGCCCGATGTCGGCTGGTAGTGGCCGGCAATGACGTTGAATAGTGTGGTCTTTCCGGCACCGTTCGGACCGATCAAGCCAGTGATCGTGCGGTCGGCAACGGTCATCGACACGCCGTCTACAGCGTGCAATCCACCAAAGTGCATGTGGATGTCTTCAACGGTGATCACCGGTCCCCCCAAGGCCGGAGAAAAAGAAAGCCCGGGCCCATGGTCCGGGCTTTCATAGTTCGTTAGCGGTACTTGGCGGTGGTCATCTTGCCGCCGTCGACCAGAATTTCACGATAGTTGCCGGCACTCTCGCCAGCACCGATCAGCTCAACGGCCGAGGCACCGACATAGTCGATATCGCCACCGTCCTTGAGAATCTTCAGGCCTTTTGCCAGCTCGCCGGGAAAGATCTTTTCGCCCGGTGCATTGGCGACCATGTCGACCTTATCCTTGAACTTGCCGCTGTCGGACGACCCGGCAGCTTGCATGGCCAGCATGATCAATGCGGCGGCATCATAGGATTCGGCCGAAAACGGACCAGCCTTGAAACCGGCGGCGGTCGCCATTTCTCCGAACTTGGCAGCACCCGGGCTGTCGGTACCGGGAACGGTGCCGTAGGAACCGTTCAGGCCATCGCCGATTGCAATTGGCAAGCTGTCGCCGATCATACCGTCCGGCAGTACGAATGTTTCAAAGGCGCCACTGTCAAGAGCGCCTTGAATAATTCCCTTGCCGCCTTGGTCGAGATAGCCTGCGACGATCAAGACATCGCCACCGGCCTGCGCCAGCGCAGCGACCTCAGCACTGTAGTCACCCTTGCCGTCTTCATGGGCGGCAGTGATGGTGATCTTGCCGCCGGCACTTTCGAAGTTATTCTTAATGCTGTCTGCAAGGCCCTTGCCGTAGTCGTTGTTGGTGTAGGTCAATGCAGCTGACTTGACGCCCTTTTCCTTGAGGATATCGGTCAGCACCTGACCCTGGCGGGCATCGGACGGCGAGGTCCGGAAGAACAGTCCATTGTCTTCAAGGGTCGACAAGGCTGGCGACGTGGCCGACGGCGACACCATCACGATACCATTGGCCATGGCCACGTTTTGCAGGATCGCGGTCGTCACACCCGAGCAGTCGGCGCCCATGATGGCATTCACCTTGTCGGACGTGATCAGGCGCTCAGCGGCTGCTGACGCGGCTGCGGCATCGGTGCATGTGCTGTCACCGCGGACCGACATCACCTTCGATCCACCTAGCAGCGCACCGCTGTCGGTGACTTCCTTCATGGCCAGTTCGGCACCTGAGGCCATGTCCGGCGTCAGGCTTTCGATCGGGCCGGTAAAGCCAAGGATCACACCGATCTTTACGTCTTCGGCCAAGGCTGGACCGGCCAGCATTGTCGTGGCTGCTAAGGCAATAAGCAGCTTTCTCATCGCACTTCTCCCTGTTTAATTCGCAATTACGCATGAGCGATCGAACGGTCGTCAGTTCGATCCGATTTAGTGTGGCATCGCGTTTTTATTGACCACAGAAATCGTTGACCAACTTGCTTGCCCAAAATTGGGGCGAAATGCAAGGTCTAGAACCCCGGCCATAGTGGTTTATGGTGAATATCGTCTGCTGGCGAATCGTTATTCCGCAGCTTCGATTTTGAGGACACCGCGACGGATCTGATCTTCTTCGATCGACTCGAACAAGGCGCGGAAATTGCCTTCACCGAAGCCTTCATCGCCTTTTCGCTGGATGAATTCAAAGAAGATCGGACCGATGACGGTCTTGGAGAAAATCTGCAGCAGAACTTTCGTCTCACCACCGCCGATGACACCCTCTCCATCGATCAGCACGCCGTGGCGCATCATCCGGTCGATCGGTTCTTCATGGCCCCTAACGCGGTCATGACTGTTTAGGTAGTAGGTCTCAGGCGGTGCCGGCATGAATTTCAGACCGTTATCGGCCAACCGGTCGGTGGCGTCGTAGATTGCCTCGGTGCCCACAGCGATGTGCTGGATGCCCTCGCCTTTGTACTTGCGCAGGTATTCTTCGATCTGGCTTCTGTCGTCCGTCGATTCATTCAGCGGTATGCGGATCTTGCCGCATGGCGAGGTGATGGCCCGACTGACCAAGCCTGTAAGCCGACCTTCGATGTCGAAGAAATGGATTTGCTTGAAGTTGAACAGATTGCGATAAAAGTCCCACCATTTGTCCATGTTGCCGCGGAAGACATTGTGGGTCAGGTGATCGAGGTAATAGAAACCGACACCATCCGGCATGCAATCGGGTTCGCCGAGCCAGTCGAACTCCGCGTCATAGGTTGAGCCTTTGTCTCCATAGGTATCGATGAAATACAACAGTGATCCGCCGATACCGACGATGGCCGGCGCATCGAGCGTCTTGTCATCGCCAAGATAGGGCTCAGCGCCTTTCGATACGGCATGATCAAATGCAGCCTGAGCGTCGACCACCCGCCAGGCCATTGACGGCGCACAAGGTCCGTGCTGATCGACAAAGCGGGCGGCAAACGAATCTGGTTCAGCATTGACGACGTAGTTGACATCGCCCTGGCGCCACAGCGTGATGTTCTTGGTCTTGTGCCTCGCGACCGGCTCAAAACCCATTCTGTCGAAGACTTCCGCGAGTTTTTCCGGGTCGGGATGGGCGAATTCAACAAATTCAAACCCATCCGTGCCGGCCGGATTGGCAGCGGAGATCTTGGCCGGTGGTGCATCGTGCGGAAACGGACCCATGACGTTCTTCCTTCTATTCATGACGTTTGCCTAGATTAGCGCATTTGACATGCATAATCCTTGCAAAATGATGCACTATTCTGCATATTGCGCACGAAATTTGCAAAACCCGTTGGAAATTTGCATATGTTAAACAAGCTGGATCAATTCGATCGTAGAATTCTTGCATCCCTGCAAGCGGATTCCCGCTCGACCAACAACGAGCTTGCCGAACGTGTCGGCCTATCGCCGTCGCAATGTTCGCGGCGCAGGGCGCGTCTTGAAGAGGATGGTTTTATACTCGGGTATGCTGCTTTCATTGACCGGCAGAAAGCCGGCTTCGATCTGGTCAACATGGTCTTTGTGACACTGGCTCGGCACAATAAGGACAATGCTGCCCACTTCGTGCGACTGGTGACCCACCTGCCTGAAGTGCTGGAGGCGCATGCACTTACCGGGGAAATGGACTATCTGCTGAAAGTTGTCACCCGCGATCTCCGGGCACTGTCGGACTTCGTCAACGACACGCTCTTGCCGCATGAGGCGGTGCAGAATGTCAGGACCGCCATTGTGCTTGATACACTCAAGGAGACATCGGCGCTGCCTTTGTAGAAGATCTGAATTCCCGCACCTCCAGCGCCTGTTCGAGAAGCGACACTCCTTGCAGCACAAGCCGGCGCTCGCTGTGCGACAGCCTGGAGAGCATCCTTTCCTCAGCGAGCAGCATTTCCGTCCTCAGGCTGTCATAGGCCCGCAATCCCAGCTGTGCCAGCGTCAGATGCTCGATTCGCCGGTCTGTTTCATCGGTCCGGCGCTTCCACCAGCGGCGCCGGGTGAATGAGGCTGCCGCCCGGCTGACTTTGGTCTTGTGCATCAAAGAGTGAGCCCCGATTTCCTTGGCGGTCATCTCGCCGAACTGTTCAAGTGTTGCCGGCGTACGCCATTCAGGCACCGTGAGCCCGTACGCACGGCGGTTAATCTGTGCCAGTTGGTTGCTGGAAATCGCCGCGGCGCGGCTCAATAGATAGGGCAGGAAATTCTGAAGTTGCAATTCAGACATATGTGAGTCACCCTTGATAGTTACAAACGTAACCATCATCACTGCAGCTGCCGAGTGAAGAGTTGCAACGATTGTGAGCCTCCCGATGTGCTTGTCATGCATGCCCTGGTTCGGAAATGATTTCGAGACCGAAGTGCTGGTCGGTGGCCGAGACTACGTTCTGCCCAACGTGGTATCGCATGAGCATCATGTCTGAGTTCATCGGGCTGATCTACGGCGTGTATGATGCCAAGCTGGAGGGCTTTGTACCGGGTGGCATGAGCCTGCATAATTGCATGCTGCCGCACGGGCCGGACAATGATACCTATGAAGGTGCCAGCAACGCCGATGTCAAGCCGCACAAGCTGGAGAACACGTTTGCATTCATGTTCGATACCCGGTTTCCGCAGCATCTAACCAGCTATGCAGCTGATCTTGAAACACTTCAGTCGGACTATTCCGGCTGCTGGCAGGGTCTGGTGAGGAAATTCGATGGCAATCAGTAGGTTCTGAGGATCAATGAAACTTGCAAGTCTAAGAAATGGCACCCGCGACGGTCGCCTGGTGGTGGTCACATCAGATCTGACTCGCTGTGTTGCGCCTGATATTGTCCCCACGCTGCAAGCAGCACTCGACAATTGGACTGACGTTCGGGCGAGTCTTTTGCGTCTGCATGAAGACCTCGATGCCGGGCGCATCGATGGTCAGGAATTCAGCCAACAGGATTGCCACTCGCCGTTGCCGCGGGCCTATCAGTGGGCCGACGGTTCGGCCTACGTGAACCACGTCGAATTGGTAAGGAATGCGCGCGGCGCCAAGATGCCCGACAGTTTCTGGAGCGATCCGTTGATGTATCAAGGCGGTTCGGACTCGTTTCTTGATCCGCGCGGTGATGTCGAACTTGCCAGAGAGGATTGGGGCATCGATTTCGAGGCGGAGATCGCGGTGATTACCGATGATGTGCCAATGGGCGTGTCGGAATCCAAGGCGCGTGAGCATATTGCACTGGTAATGCTGGTCAACGATGTATCATTGCGGAATCTTATCCCGGCCGAGCTCGGCAAAGGCTTCGGTTTCTTTCAGGCCAAGCCGTCATCGGCATTCTCACCTGTTGCAGTGACGCCGGATGCGCTCGGGGATGCCTGGAAGGATGCAAAGGTCCGCCTGCCGCTTCTGTCGGAAGTTAACGGCGAGCTGTTCGGCAAGCCGGATGCAGACGTCGATATGACCTTCGATTTTGGTCAGTTAATTGCTCATGCGGCCAAATCGCGTCCCCTGTGTGCCGGGAGCATCGTCGGATCGGGAACCGTATCGAACAAGGATGCCGACGGTTCACCCGGCAGGCCGGTCAGCGAGGGCGGAAGGGGCTATTCCTGTGTCGCAGAACTGCGGATGATCGAAACAATCAACGATGGCAAGCCGTCGACAGCCTTTCTGGCGTTCGGCGATCGGGTTCGCATTGACATGCTGGACGCAGACGGCCAATCGATTTTCGGCGCGATTGATCAGAAAGTGGTGCAATACGATGGCTAGGCGGTGTGGACGGATTTGACCAAGGTGAAGCCTGCTGTGATTGCGACCTACTCCTCAAAGCGACTCGTGGCGTCACGATCGCGGTCGTATCGTCTCGTGAGTGGAAACGGCGGCAACCAGGACTCGCGACGGACGATCCAGCTTTCGTAGGTTGGCATCAGTTGATCAGGGGCATCCAGGGATCCTACGTTCACTTCGATTTCGTCTGCGGTGCGTGCGAAAATGGACGAGCCGCAGCGGGGACAGAAAAACCGCCCGGCGTAGTCGCGTGTTTCGCCATCGATCGTCACCGCATCCTGAGGGAACACCGCGGAAGCGTGAAAAAGGGCCCCATGATG
>JAEKFU010000611.1 GCA_016522385.1 Pseudomonadota bacterium | reverse complement strand
GTCCAGGCTCAATGACTGCTGATCACGTGATCCAAGCCGACGCATGTTGACCGACTGTTCTTCCACTTCGCGCTTGCCGATCACCAGAATCACCGGAATCTTGGTCATCGAGTGCTCCCGTATCTTGTAGTTGATCTTCTCATTCCTGAGATCGACCTCGGCCCTGAGCCCCACGGCAGATAGCTGGTCACGGACGGCCACAGCGTAGTCATCCGCCTCAGAGGTAATTGTCGCTACCATCGCCTGAACCGGCGCAAGCCACAGCGGAAAATGTCCGGCAAAATGTTCGATCAGGATGCCTGCAAACCGCTCCAGCGAGCCAAACATCGCTCGGTGTAGCATGACCGGCGTATGCTTTTCGCTGTCTTTGCCGATATAAAACGCCCCGAACCGGTCCGGAAGCGTAAGGTCAACCTGCAACGTGCCGCATTGCCATTCACGGCCGATGGCATCGCGCAGGACATATTCCAGCTTGGGCCCGTAAAATGCCCCTTCACCTGGGTTGAACTCGACATCGCCACCTGCCACTTTGACCGCATGGCGCAGGGCCGCTTCGGATTTGTCCCAGACCTCGTCCGAGCCGACCCGCTTCTCCGGGCGGTCAGAAAACTTGATCACAACATCATCGAAGCCGAAGTCGCGATAGATCGACATCATCAGCTCGTGGACCTCGACACATTCTTCGGTGATTTGGTCATCGGCGCAAAAGATATGGGCATCGTCCTGGGTGAACGAGCGCACACGCATCAGGCCAAGTAGTGCACCGGACGGCTCGTAACGATGCACTTTGCCAAATTCCGAATATTTTACAGGCAGATCACGGTAGCTCTTCAACCCATTCTTGAAGATTTGCACATGACCAGGGCAATTCATTGGCTTAAAAGCGAATGTCCGCTCGTCCTCCGTCTCGGTGGTAAACATGTTCTCACGGAACTTTTCCCAGTGTCCCGACTGCTCCCACAGGCCACGGTCCAGCATGTCCGGTGAGTTGACTTCGAGATACCCGGCAGCATCCTGACGACGGCGCATATAGGCGATCAGCTCCTGAAACAGTGTCCAGCCCTTGGCGTGCCAGAATACGGATCCAGGTGCCTCTTCCTGGAAGTGGAACAGGTCCATTTCCCGGCCCAGCCGCCGGTGATCCCGCTTTTCGGCCTCTTCCAGGGCGTGCAGGTAGGCGTCCAGTTCCTTGCGATCCTTCCAGGCCGTACCATAAATGCGAGTCAGCATGGGGTTACGGGCATCGCCACGCCAATAGGCACCGGCCACCTTCATGAGCTTGAAAGCATCACCAATCTTGCCGGTCGCAGTCATATGTGGCCCGCGGCACAGATCAAACCAGTCGCCCTGCTTGTAGATACGAATGGTCTGGTCTTCCGGAATCGCGTCAATCAGCTCGACCTTGAAATATTCGCCCCTGTCAGCAAACACCACCTTGGCTTCGTTACGTGACCAGACCTCCTTTGTGAACGGCTGATTGCGACCAATTATCTCGCGCATCTTGCCCTCGATCGCCGGAAAGTCTTCCGGCGTGAATGGCTCGTTGCGGTGGAAGTCGTAATAAAAGCCGTTCTCAATTACCGGCCCGATGGTGACCTGCGTGCCGGGAAACAGCTCCTGTACCGCTTCGGCCAGGACATGCGCGCAATCATGCCGGATCAGTTCGAGCGCTTCATTGTCATCACGGGTGACGATCCGGATACTGGCATCTGCATCAACCGTGTCGGTCAAGTCGCGCATGTCGCCGTCCACCATCCAGGCGACGGCTTTTTTGGCCAAGGATTTGGCGATCGATTCGGCGACGTCCCGTCCACTGATGCCAGGTTCATAGGAACGGCTTGCGCCATCGGGAAAAGTCAGGGAAATCATAGGGCACCTCTTGCTCACTCGCTGCAAACGAACGCAGGTAAGCGGATTTGTTGGACTCTAGAGCCAATCGCCATTTGCGGTTGGTCCTAAGGACGCAGCTTTTGCACTGCGTTGCCCCGGCTCGTCAAGGGGGTGGGCTCTGCCCACGAAGCACCGACCAACCCAATATTAACAATCATCCTGTACGTTTATTGGGTCTGCCCTGGGCGTATTTGGCGGGCGATGTGAGTTGGGGGGTGCGTAACATGGCTGCGCTTAGGCGTTTGTTAGCAGCCGTATTGATCGGCGGTATCTTCCTTTGCGCCGGTTCAGAATTTGGTCGTGCGGACCAAAAGCACGAACCTACACTCCCCAAAGTCCGAGCGTGGATGAGTGACTGGCAAGGCGGTTATGCAGGTGCTTTGTTCTCGGTCAAATCCTTTGAAGCCAGTTCGTTGGACGCGCCCCCCTCGATACGCATGAGAAACGGCAAAGGCCGCTTGGCAGGTATCGTTGCCGGCTATAACTTTGGCTATCACGCCTGGATATACGGCATGGAAGCTGATGTCGGATATGGCCAGATCCGAGCTACCAAATCAGGCAATCACATCAAAGCTGATCTGATGGGCACACTGAGGGCTAGGTTCGGCCGCACCCTTGAACACAGCCTGCTCTATGCGACAGCCGGTGCTTCCTTCACCGGGATCAATCAAAGATCAACATTAATGGTCAATGGTAACACTTCGACACATTTGGGTCTTACCGTAGGTGGCGGTATCGAGCATGCATTGGCACGTGCAATTACTGCGCGCCTTGAGTATCTCTATGGACATACACTCGAGAACAAGGGTTTGGGGATCGAGCACCTGCATATGGTCAGAGCAGGTATCGTGTTTCATTTACCTAAATAATATCAACAAGTTAATCTAACAATCAGCAGATAAGACTCGATCAACCCGCCGCAAGAATGCCTCAAAGTTGACATCGTTCAAATTGCGTAACTGACCATTAACCTTAATCCTTTACTGTATTCCCTGGTCCGATTGAAACATGTCAGGAAGTACTATGTTCAGTAGAGTTTTTGTGAAGTTCGCAACCACGGTCGCGATGTCCGCGCTGATGATGTTCCCACCGGCAGCCCAAGCTGCCGACCTTCTACCACCCCCTCCGCCGGATATTCGGGACAGTATCTATGATTGGTCTGGCGGCTATCTGGGTGGTCTATTGTCTTTCGTCTTCATCGACAATCAGTACCTGCCTATTGGCGCGGCCGACCCCGACCTGTCTGGTGATGGCTACCTTGGTGGTATCTATGCCGGCTATAACTATCAGACGGGAAATCTCGTCATGGGCATCGAAGGTGATGTCTTGTTTGGTGAAGTTGATCCAAGAAACATCATCGACCAGGTCGATCAGGATGTCGACTTTATGGCAACTGTCAGGGCCAGGCTGGGTTTCGCGCATGATCGCACCATGGCATATGTCACCGGTGGCGTTGCCTGGCTTGATTCGGAAATCAGCCTGCCGGCGTTCGGCGAGAGCGCCAGCAACACCCATTTTGGTTACGTAGTGGGCGGAGGCCTAGAACATGCCTGGACCGACAATTTTGTCGGCCGCATTGAATATCTCTTCGCTGATTTTGAAGACGAGACCTATACCTATACGCCTGGTCAAATTCTCACTGGCATTGATGAAGTCCACTCCGTGCGCTTTGGCGGCGCCTGGAAGTTCTGAGCACGGCCAGAACGAGTTAGATTGGACCATTGGCCCCGGCTCTCTTGAGCCGGGGTTCTGAGTCTGGAAGGTTTGCTCCTAGAGCACGATCGAAATTGATTGAATCAATCAATTTCGTGAATCGTCCTCTAATTTATTAAGGTCGACCAGGTTTATCGATTTTGATTGAGTAAATCAAATTCGATCCTGATCTGGGTCCAGTCAGTCTTCGTCGAGATCACTGGCCCGCCAGCGCCCATATCGCCAGAACCGCCAACCGTAGTCAGGCAGCTGCTCTGGAACAGGATCAAAACCGTTTGTTCCGATTGGAGAGCAACGCAAAATACGCGAAAAACCGAGCCAGAAGCCGCGCCATGCACCGTGGCGTTCTATCGCTTCGCGGGCATAGTCAGAGCATGTCGGTAGGTGCCGGCAAGTTCGCCCAATCAGCGCCGACAGTGTGACCTGATAGATCCGGATCGCGCCGACCATCACGAATACCGTCAGGCCACGCCTGTCTGTTGTTGCGTTCATCAGGCCTCAACGGCTGCCTTGCGACTCATCACCACCTGTCCAATGGCATCGCAGACAGCATCAAAAGTCAGCAGCGTCGATGCATGCCTTGCCTTGAAATCGCGCACGGGCAAAAGCACTTCAAGGTCGGCCCACTTGCCAATTGGCGGTGGTCCATCCTCCTTAAGCATCGCATGCATCTGGTCGCGCAGCTCACGCAACTCCGCCATTGTGGATCCAACGACATGACGTGCCATGATCGATGATGACGCCTGACCGAGCGCACACGCCTTTACTTCATGACCGAATGCGGTGACCACATCACCGTCCATCTTGATATCCACTGTGACCTTGCTGCCGCACAGTTTGGAGTGGGCGACAGCCGTTGCATCGGGGGCATCGAGACGACCGAGCAGCGGAATATCCGCAGCAAAGCCCAAGATTTTCTTGTTATAGACCTCGCTCAACATCACCATCTGCCATTTCGATCCGATACATAATGCCTCACCGTGCAGGGACACTACATCCTTGAAAACGATCGGGTTACAGAGCCATATACGCCCGCAGGGCCAATTGATGCAGCTTTCCGATCAGAAATCGAAACTTTGCCCGAACGCTCTGGCGTGCTATTTGAGCAACCAGAAGTCAATATGCAAGGCTTATAGCACTGCAGCAAAACCGGGCACTACACAGGTTAGTCTTTAATTAGGACACGTCACGCTATGGATGCCATTGTAAAAGAAGGCAAATTTGCCGCCCCAAATCTTGGTCGCGGCCCCGAAATTGAACGGCCGAGCCAGGAAGAGGCGATGGCAGCAGTACGCACCTTGATCGCCTGGGCCGGCGACGACCCGGACCGTGAAGGCCTGCTCGACACGCCAAAGCGTGTGGTCAAAGCTTACCGGGAACTCTTCAACGGCTATGAGGACAGCCCGCTTGAGACGTTGACGCGCACTTTTGAAGACGTCGGCGGTTACGATGACATCGTCATGTTGCGCGATATTGAGTTCAGCTCCCATTGCGAACACCACATGGTGCCGTTCATCGGCCGGGCGCATGTCGCCTATTTGCCAACCGAGAAGGTTGTCGGCATCTCAAAGCTCGCCCGGGTTGTTGAGATTTTTGCCAGGCGGTTGCAAACCCAGGAGACCATGACCGCGCAGATTGCACAGTCAATCGACCAAAGTCTGCAGCCTCGCGGTGTGGCCGTGATGATCGAAGCGATTCATCACTGCATGTCTATGCGAGGCGTCAACAAGCGCAATGTGGCGACCATCACAACGCAGTTCACTGGTGAATTCAAACTTGAACCTAACTGGCAAGCACGCTTCATGGAACTGATCCGCGCGCCGGCGAGCGGCTTTTCTCTTTAGGCCCCAAGGCCTCGTGACAACTAGGATTGTAGTGCGCACCAAGATTGAACCATTTGCTGCACGCTCTGATGTCACTGACATCGAAGAAGGCAGCGAATTTGCACCGAAATTCAACGGTGACGGCCTGATCCCGGTGGTCGCCTGCGATGCCCGATCAGGCGCGCTACTCATGCTCGCCTACATGAATGAACTGGCTTTGCGCAAAACGGTCGAGACCGGCGAAGCCCACTATTGGAGCCGGTCGCGCGGCGTCTTGTGGCGCAAGGGCGAGACATCCGGCGAGACACAGCGCGTCGAAGCGCTACTCACCGATTGCGACCAGGATGCTATTGTTCTGCATGTGCAAGTTGGCGGCCGTGGCGCCACGTGCCATACTGGCCGCAAGAGCTGCTTTTACCGTCAGTTGCAAGGTGTGGCTGATCCATCAGCGTCCGGCAAGCTGATAGTTGTAAACGGGGAGCGTCTGTTCGATCCAACCCGGATCTATGGTAAGGACGACGCAGCCAGCGGGGATTGAATTTCTTGACGACAGGGCCTGTTGACAATCCGCAACAGCAAGAACTTTTGCGCGCCGACGACACCGTCTCCAAAGGTGATCCGGTTTTGGTTCCGGTCGCAAACGATCACGCTGCGATTGGTCTCGCGCTTGGCGCCGGCGCAGCTCGCGGCTGGTCGCATATTGGCGTGGTTGAACGGTTGCTCGAGGTCGGTATCGAGCCTTCAGTTGTTGCCGGCACCTCGATTGGTGCCCTGATCGGCGGCTGCTATGCGGCTGACCTTTTGGGTGAATTGAAGGACTTCGCCCTCGCGCTGACCCGCCGGCGGCTGTTCTCCTTCCTGGATATTTCATGGGGCGGAAGCGGTCTGATCACTGGCGATCGCCTGACCGCCCTCTTGGATGAACATATGGGGGATCTGCAGTTTGCCGACCTGAAATTGCCATTAATCTGCATTGCCACAGAGCTTTTGACCGGACACGAAATCTGGCTGCGTCAGGGAGCGGTCGTCAGCGCAATGCGGGGTTCTTATGCCCTGCCCGGCATCTTCAAGCCGGCTCACCGCGACGGCAAGTGGCTTATTGATGGTGCCGTCGTCAACCCGATTCCGGTATCTGCTTGCCGCGCAATGGGCGCGAGGCTGGTCATTGCGGTCAATCTCAATAGCGATGCCTTTGGCGGCACGGTCATACAGCAGTCATTGGCCGCACAAGGCGGGGGTCTGACACAGACCGAAACCCCGACAAATTCAAAAGAAAGACCATCGATGCTGCGCCAGATGATCGGCTCGAGCGATGAGCCGGGCCTGACGACAGTATTGGTTGCGGCATTCAACATAACCCAGGACCGTCTTGCCAGATCTCGGCTCGCCGGTGATCCGCCAGACATCAACATCATGCCGCGCACACCGGGTATCGGCTTATTCGAGTTTGACAAGGCTGAAGAAGCGATAGATGCAGGTCGCATGGCCGTTGATCGCGTCCTGCCCGAGATCGAATATGCACTGGAAGTGCTTGAACGGGTCAGCGAGCTTTAGTTTACGTTATTCGAAGTTTGGCTAACCAGAGATGTAGCGCTTCATCTCCTCGGCTTCGAATTCGACCTCAGCGATGCGCCGTTTGACGACATCACCGATCGAAATCATTCCGCTCAACTTGCCATCTTTCAGGACCGGCAAATGGCGCACCCGTCCCTCAGTCATCAACGACATGATCTGATCGAGCGTTGCGTCAGGCGAACACGTGATAAGTTCCTTGGTCATGAAATCGCTGACCGAGAATTTGTCCAGTCCCGTTCCATGTTGTGCCAGCGCCCGCACAACGTCCCGTTCCGATATGATGCCAGCCAAGGCACCGTCTGCCTTCATGACAAGCACCGCACCAATTCTGTTTTCCGATAGGATCTTGGCGACGTCAGTAAGGGGAACTTCAGGTCGCGCGGTAATGACATTCGACCCCTTGGATTGCAGAATATGCGCAACTGACATGGCTCAAACTCCATAATTCGGGACCTGTTCGCATTATGGCATGGATCGACGGTCAAACCAACTGAACAACACAAGCCCCCCCATGAATCCGCCGGCATGAGCCTCCCAGGCAATTCGCTTGATATCCTCGGAAACACCGATCCCGACTGCGCCGAACACCAGATTGATGCCCAACCACACCATAATGAACATCATCGCCCGGCGATTGGCGAAAGTTTGACGTACCGTTAATGCGGGCAGATATGTCACTTCAGGGCGGTTGAGCTCGGCTAAACTCCCATGACCGGCAAACATGAGGCGCACAGAAGCCGCCATTTGACCGGAAATCGCTCCCGAAGCGCCAACCAGAACCGAAAAACTACCCCAGTACGCGACGAGATTAGCGGCTGCACCGATGGCCGCGGCTAGTCCACTGAAGACGACAAAGCGCAGCGGACCAAGTCTCCGTGCCACCACGCTGCCGAAAATCAGCATCCACAGGCAGTTGATCACCAGGTGCGTCCAATCACCGTGCAGAAACATGTGACTGACGAAGGTCCAGACATCACCTAAAGCTCCTCCGGGAAAGGCTAAATCCAGCAGATTGGCAGGCGGTGCATAGCGTGCCGGCGTGAATGCAAATGCCAGGATGAACCACACCAGATCATCTTCGTTCAACGAAGTACGCAGCAGGTGAACTGCAACGAACACAAAGATCAGGACCACCACGATCCACGGTGCATTTATCGGCGCAGTTGTCTGCGCGGATCGATCAGCATTCGACCCAACGCGCTGCATGTTTTCCGGCACTGAATTCTCCCGCCCAAAGGTTGGCACGAACTGTGCACAACCACTAGCAACAGTACAACATTGGCACACCAGAACCACCGCAAATCGGGCTAAAAATGGCAAATAACAGCGAGAACTCCCCACACCAGCGTACTCCCGATGAGATTCTGCATCCGGACAGTCGCGCACTGTTCCGTTTTTGGGAAAGTGTTCGTGGCGAATCAAGTGCCGCACAGCGCACCAAGATCGACCTGAAACAGATTAAGCATCTACTTCCGTGGTTGGCAATCATGGAGCGTCACCCACTGAAACCAGAATATAGCTGGCGGCTTGCCGGCACCGGCGTCTGCAAGATTTGGAAGCACGATCTGACTGGTCATACATTCATGGCCGACTGGGATCGCTTCGAGCGCGATACCGTTTGTCGCCTGATGGACAACGTGATTGCCAGTCACCAACCCTGTGTTGCCCGTTTCAAGGCGGTCTACGAGGACGGCGAGATACTGGGCGTTGAGATGCTGTGTCTGCCGGTCTCGGCAATGGATGGCCGCACGACCCAGATCATGGCCGCCGTCGTGCCATTCCGTAGCCCCTATTGGCTTGGCCAAAACCAACTTGCCCGGTTAGAGCTGTCCAGTGTTCGGATGATCTGGACCGAGCATAGTGCCCAGACTCCCAAACATGTTCCTGACGTGGTACCGGGGAATCAGCGCAAAAATGCAAAACCTCTGTTTCGTGTTATCGAAGGTGGCTTGCAAAAATAGTTTAATAATTCTGCATAATTTAACCCCCTTTTTACAGCCCAAGCCTATCTTCTAGGCAGTTTGGCAACATCACCGCCCAAGGCGCCTGCAAGATCATGGCATACGGCGGCGATGTAGTTGGGTGAAGTTGTGAGCGGATCCGCGCTACCGAAAGACGTCAGCATTGTTGCTGAGCAGGAAGAACGGCAGATCGTCATGTTCGGCCGCTTCATGCTGCCCGATATGTCCGAACACCCCTGCCAAGTTGCCCGCGTCAACACGGAAAGCGCCGTCTTCCTAACAAATCTGGATGTGCCCGCTGGCGTGCAGATCGTGGCTTACATCGATGAACTCGGTCGTATCGAAGCACAAGTAGCCGATCCGATTCCCGGGGGTTTCGGAGTCAATTTCAGTCTGACAGCGTCGCGATTGCAGCGTTTCAAAGAACGCCTGGATTGGCTGAAAAGCAAAGATAGCGAAGACTCGATTGAACAGAGGCGTCACGAACGGTTTGAGCCGGTTGAAAGCAAATCACATATCACGTTGCCGGACGGTCGCGTTTACCCTTGCGAAGTCATCGATATCTCAATGTCTGGTGCTGCGGTCTCAACCGACGTCATGCCGTCTCTCGGTACCTATGTGATGCTGGGCAAGATGCGCGGGCGCGTAGTGCGCTACATTGAAAACGGTGTGGCCATCGAGTTCTCCAAGCAGCTCGATCCGCAATCCCTTACTGGCCAGTTATCCTAGCAAATCATCAATAACTTTGCCACTCGTAGTCACCCGGTCTCCATGCCCGCGCCAGCATTTTAGGCTGACTAGACCCTGAACTAGAGCGCGATCGCCGCAGAAATTCGCCAGATATAAATACTTACAATTTATTAGAGTTAATACTTATATACATAAACTAAACATTCATCATTAATATTTTTTTGGCCGAAAACAGCCAAATAAATCAAATTGCTTATCCGAAACGAAAATAAATTGCCGTAGAGTCGCCCCAACAAACAAAAGGGAATATGGGGCGCCAAATGTCGGCCAAAATAGTCTTAGCAACAACCGCCTTGACCGCTGCTTTCTTCGCGCCGGCCAATGCTGAAGCACTACCTGAGAACCGCGTGAACTATACACATGAACTGGCCCATACGCCGGTTTACGGTCAGACGCTGCCGCCCATCGGCTATGTCAACTTCTGCGCACGCAATGCCAGCGAGTGCCACTCTGCGCAGCCGCCGCGCGAAAATGCAACGCTCGTTCTAACACCTAAGCGCTGGGCAGAGCTGAAGGAAGTCAACAGCTACGTCAACGCCTATATCCAGCCGGTCAGCGACATTGATCAGCACAATGTGCCTGAGCACTGGGATTATCCACGCGGCGCCGGCGATTGCGAAGACTATGTGCTGCTCAAAAAGCGTTATCTAGAGGGTATCGGATTTCCGGCAGACTCACTGCTGATCACCGTCGTGCTCGATGAGGCTGGCGAAGGCCACGCCGTATTGACCGCCAGAACAGACAGCGGCGACCTCATCCTCGATAACCGACGCAATGAGATCCAACGCTGGAGCGAGACACGCTATCAGTTCCTCAAACGGCAATCACAGAAAGATCCACAAATCTGGGTCGCATTGACCAATAAACAGCGGCGCAGCAACAGCCTGATCTCGGGAGGCAACTAACAAGACAATCCAGATCCACTGTTGAGGGAAAGTTTTTGACCCGGTCGGCGTCCCCCTCCCCATCCCCCACCAGACCGGGTCATTGGAGCCGGCTTGGAACCCACCCCAAGCCGGCTCCACCCTTACCTGCAATAGGCCCGAAACGACACCAGCGCCTCAGCCAACCTGTTCAAATCTGGAATTGTAGCTATTGAGGCGATTGACGTACAGTTCGGCGAGGTCGGCGAGAGTCGCTGCTTCCTCATCGGGCAGCGTTCTGACAACCCTGCCAGGAATGCCAACAACGAGTGAATTGTCTGGAATTTCCTTGCCTTCCGGCACCAAAGCATGCGCGCCAATGACCACATTGCAACCAATATTGGCACCATTCAACACCGTTGCGCCCATTCCGATCAGGGCGCCATGGCCTATAGTACAACCATGCAAAGTCGCCTGGTGACCAACGGTTACACGGCGGCCAACACTCAGGGGAAAACCCATGTCCGTGTGCAATACACAGTTGTCCTGGATGTTGCTACGCTCTCCAATCAGGATACGCTCGTTGTCACCACGCAACACGGCGCCGAACCAGACGCTAGCAAAAGGCTCCAGTGTGACTTTGCCAATCACTGAGGCACTTGGCGCGATCCAGTACTGGTCGTCATCCGGCAGTGTTGGTGACACACCGTCAAGCGCATATATCGCCATGCCCACGCTTCCTGAAAACGGATCGAGTGTAAGCTCACCATAGAGACAAACAATTACGGCAACTATCTAGCTGATCGCCGACAGGCTCACAACAACGACAATACCCTGCACAAATGACAAACCCACCGCGGTCGGCAACGTCAGCCACCACCTCAACAGCCCGCCAGACGCATCACGCAACTCCGACAAACCGGATGCGATTAACAGAACGGGCGCCGAGAAAACCAGGATCATGACACGCAAGGGCAACAACGGGCCGCGCTCTTCAAGTAAGGCAATAGACACATCACGGCCAGTCAGGATAGGCCATAAGTTGCTCACCAACCCGGCCGTGACCAGCCCCACCGCACTGACAAACAAAAAAGCAAGCAATCCAAAAACCCAGACCATTGAACAATCTGTGCCAAAACTGGTCTGTTTTGGCCAATCAAGTTGGACTGGTGCAATGCGCATACCAAGCAGAGGTGATCGTAATTAAACGTCTTGTCAAACCATTAGAGCGTGTCTTTCTCATATGAAACCATTTGAGAAAGACACGCTCTAACAATTTCCATTTGTGGTTGGATAACGCTAAAATCCGCCACGAGCGCGGCCGCTCCCGTCAAACCAGCTCCACAACCCGAGTATCAATAGATTCCAATGCAACCATCCTGGTACGAAGATCCTCGCACCCGAATGCGAGAACGTTCAGTGGGTGTGATAGCCTTGATCGGCTTGCTCGGCTTCGTCACCGTTGCCGGAACGATATTCGCCTATTACTTCCTGCCCAATCCTGACCTCTTGCTCGGCGCTGGCGACAATGATCCGCGCAAACGCAAATTGTTGCAGGTGGCATTGGCTGACATTGAATTGCTAGTGCCTAGCAATCTGGTTGCACGCGTCAAGAAGCGCACGTTGGGCGGTGTACACCAGCTCGATCTGGAAATTTCCTGGCCCTATGATCCTAATGTCAAAGCACCGCCGCCGGAAGAAATCACCGATCATTCCAATCAGCTGCTGCTCACCTTCCTACCGAAACCGCTTGGACCTAGCGAACAGGAGCGCTTCGCCGGCATCTATCGGCCCTATATCGCCGGCCGACCGACCAAAATGCAGGCCGGATTGCATCGTTACGTATTTGCCACCAGCTCACCTTATGCCGACATTGAATATTACATCGGCAAGATCGGCAGTTCGGCAGTCTTCCTAAAATGCGAATTGCGCGCCTCCAGTCTCGGCCCGAAATTGTGCAGCAACACACTTCAGGCCAGTGACAAAGTCTCCCTGCGCTATCATTTTGCACGCAAGCATCTCGCAGATTGGCGTGAGATTGACCACACCGTCAGGCAGTTGCTGCTGCAGATCATTCACTTACGGCAGCCAACTCCCAAATCCGGGTAACGGCGTGTTCTGAACCGGCCGCTAGAGCGTATCTTTCTCATATGGAACCATTTGAGAAATACACGCTCTAAGGCTCAAGATCGAACTCGAGAATAGCCATTTGGAATGAATATGACAGGTCATCGGGGTCTTCATCGTCACGATACAGCACACCGATGAACTCTTCGCCTATATAGACTTCTGCTGAGTCCTCTTTCTGCGGGCGTTGGCGCACCGAGATTGTCGGCAATTGGAATTTCGTACGCAGATAATTGGTGACTTTGCGAATCTCGTCAGCTGTCACGTCTGGTACCTCTTGGATTTGTCAGGAAACGGTATCGCACGACTGCGATAAGCCGGTCTAGCGCAAATGCAAGCACTCACACAAGGCCTCAGAGTTAGTCTCGGACCCAAAGCCTGACCGGTTGGGTCAATTTGCTCAGCACTCCGGCGGTTCAATCGCGTCCATGGTGTGATCCATTGACCGGGCCGGTTCCGCACATCCGGCATATCCAACAACTTTTGCCGGCACACCGGCAACCGTCCGCGACGGCGGTACATCGTGCAGAACCACCGATCCGGAGGCCACTCGGGAGCATTCACCGATGCGTATATTACCTAACACCTTTGCGCCGGCGCCCAGCAACACGCCGTTGCCAATCTTGGGATGCCTATCACCCTCCGCCTTGCCGGTGCCACCGAGTGTCACCGCATGCAGCATGGATACATCATTGCCGACCACAGCAGTCTCGCCGATCACAATCGAATGCGCGTGATCGATCATGATGCCGCGCCCGATTCGCGCAGCAGGATGTATATCGACACCGAAAACCATGGATGAACGGCTTTGCAGGTAGAAGGCAAAATCCTGGCGCCCCATCTTGTACAGCCGATGCGCCATTCTGTAGTTCTGTAACGCTTGAAAGCCCTTGAAGTACAAAAAAGGATCAATATACCGGTCACAGGCCGGATCCCGATCGAATACCGCAAGCACATCCGCCCTGATCGACGCGCCAATGTCGGGATCCTCCTCCAGCGCATCATCAAATGCCTGCACGATGAGTTCCGGACCAATATCTGCATTACCCAGGCGCTGCGCCAGGCGATGGCTCAACGCACATTCCAATCGGTCATGGTTGAGGATTGAACTGAATATGAACCCGCCGAGACTAGGATCGGATTGGATAATCGCTTCGGCCTCATCGCGAATACGGCCCCAGACCGGATCAACCTTTTCCAGAGTTGATGATACAACTGCTTGCTGGACCATGTTCTGTCTCCATGTTACGCGCGACATCATAACCGTCTTTGAAGCATATGTGGAGTGTAGCGCAGAAATGTGAAGGGTTTCAGGTTAATAGGCGGACTGCACGCCAGGATTCACAACGTTTGCAGAAACGACAACACGGCAGACGTGAAGACATCGTTGCGGTCACCAGCAACCATATGGCGCGCACCGCGAACGTCGGTGACATCTGCGTGCGGAACAAGCCTGACAAACTGACGCGCTTCATGCTCTCCAACCAGCTCGCTTTCGCGGCCGCGCACAAGAAGCGTCGGCACGCGGATCTGTCGCGCCACCTCAGCAAACTGGACACGCATACCCTCAGCGTGCCCACGCCCATTGCGGCGCGCTTGCAGGAACCTCGGGTCCCAGTGCCAGCGGTAACGTCCCGCTTGGTCGAGCCTCAGATTCTTTGCAAGGCCCGACAAACCAGGCGGCCTTGGCCGATGCGGCAGATATGCAGAAATGGCATCGGCCGCCTCTTCCAGTGAGCCAAACCCGCGCTCGGCGCTGGCTGCCATGAACCCCAGGATCCGCTCGACACCGTCTGGTTTCACATGCGGCGTAATATCGACCAAGACCAGTGCCCGAACAGATTTTTCATTGTCGCAAGCTGCCGCAAGAAGCCCGGCAAGCCCGCCCAGCGATGCACCGATCACCACCGGAGCGAAACCATGACTACGGGTCAGGTGACGCGAGACCGACAAGAGATCTCGCGCATAGGCGTCAAATGAATAGTCCCCGTTCTCAATCCAGTCGCTATCACCGTGTCCGCGTTGATCGAGAGTAATAGCACCCCAACCCTGCTGCGCTAGCGCCCGCGCAGTGCCCTGCCAGCTATGGCGGGTCTGACCGCCGCCATGCAGCAGCAACACTGGAGGTGTTGTTCTGGTTGATGGGCCCGCTCGTGTCGCGCGCAATTGATTGCCGTCAGCCCCAGGGAAGACGGCATCGACCGTGACGATTTCATCAACAGCCGCGTCCATCGCTCCAATGAATCACAAAATTACCAAATGTCAAGTTTACGTAAAGGTAAGCACCAACTACAATCGTTACGTTTGATTACCAGTTTGTGTCCGCGTCCCCAGAAATTGGACAACCGTACGCTTGTAGGTCTTGTCTCCGACCGCTTTCATATGGTCCCGCCCGGGCAATGTCAGCCCGGCAGCGCGCGGAATCGCCGCCACCAGAGGTTTGACCGGCCCGGCGACTTCGTCATCATCTCCGGCAACCACCAGGACTGGACAATTGACGCTCGCCAGATCCTCGCGGCGCACCGCCGGCCGGCCAGCGCGCATGCAAGCCGCAAGAGCTCTCAGATCGCTGCCGGTCTGCTCGGCAAACATGCGAAAAGCCCTCGCCATGGGCAGCACAACGTCGTCCGCATGATCGGCCTCAAGAGCGTCGGCGATCACATCGCTGGCCGTCACCCCTTCAAAGATGTTAGCCGCCATGCCAGCGATAACGGCGCTGCGTACGCGGTCTGGATGATTGATGGTCAAAAAGGCCGCAATCCGTGCGCCCATCGAGTATCCCATCACATCAGCCCAGCGGATATCCAAATGGTCAAGCAGCCGGCGTGCATCTTCAGCCATTTCCGCTGCCTCATAGAGCGAAGGCTCATAAAGTTTTTCGCTCTCGCCATGCCCCCGATTATCAATGACGATGACCTGACGGCCCGCCTCGGTCAACGTCCGCGCCCAGCTGGTGGCCAACCAGTTTACACCGGCGTTAGAGGCAAACCCGTGAATAAGCAGAACCGGCTCCCCCTCACCCATCACGTCGTAGGCGATGCGCACTCCGTCTGAATCAAACTGACGCATTTGCAGAAATTCCTGATCAAAGCGGCACCGAAAAATCTGGCAGGCTTTGCCGCGAGCCGAAAGATATGCTATCGCCGCCACGATACAACCCCGTGATTGGGTCGCAACTTGAAAAGGGCAATGTCAATGGCCGATTCTGCAACGCCGAAATTTCACAATGACATGGGCATTGCGGTCATCGAGATCGGTGCAAAGGAGTTCGAATGCATTGGTGCCAAGCCTCCGTTCGATCATCCTCATATCTTTCTCGACATGGGCGATGAGACTGAAATGGTATGCCCCTACTGCTCAACCCTCTAC
>JAEKFU010000595.1 GCA_016522385.1 Pseudomonadota bacterium | reverse complement strand
ATGCCCAGGTGTTGGTAGGCAACGACGTACAAGATGCGATCGATTTTCAGTTAGCACTTGGCCCAGCCGGCGAGGTGTTCAGAGAAGCTGGAGAGGAAGCTGAAGACAAGCGAGCAGAGATCGAGGCAGCGCTTGCCGAGGCGATAAACGCTCAAGGGTTGTCTGCGGAGGGAATTGTAATGGACAGCTCGTCCTGGGTGATCAGCGCCATCAACCCGGCGCAGTAGCTGATCGAGGACATTGCCAGTCTGACTGCCCCACCAAGGCACACACATCACGGTTTTGCCCCTCGCCAGATGGCCCTTTGAAGCGGTTCTTAGAGCGTGCAGATGGTGAGGCAAATGCCGTGAACGGACGATCTGCATTGGCCGTTGAAGCATCGAGATCCCGCTCAATAGCCACCATAAGTCCGGGACCTGCCAGGTTTGGAACTTTCAATCCCACGCAACGCATAAGCAACGCTTGCGACATTTGGTTTGCGGACGGTGTTGCAATTGCCGATAGTCACCATGACCGTCCCATCGCTTGGTAACAGCAATAACGATCTGAATGACTCGCCGGCCACCTGTCTGGACAACGCGTGTTGCAACACCCGGTGCAAACGCCTTTGCAATTCTGAGCGGTCTCGAAGCCCTGACGCGCGCCGTGATTGCTGCTGCGCTGCCGATCCAGACCCAAGCCCTATTTGGCAATGACGAGAGTGTCAGCGCCCTTTCCCTGATCGGATCGATTGCAGCCCTGTCGGTCGCGCTATTGATACCGAGATTGTCGATCCTCATTGGGCGTGCACGATTGTGTGGGTTCGGATTGCTGTTGCTGCTCGCTGCGAGCGTGCTGTTCATCCTGCAGTTGATGTCGGCCCAGACGCTGGGCTTTGCCCTGCGGGCCGTCGGGTCGGCCATCTTCTATTCGGTGATCTCCATGTACATCATGGACCATGTCCGGCGCGATCAGATCGGCCGCTCGGAGCCATTGAGGCTTTTGTTCATCGGGCTTGCCTGGACGTTCGGCCCCATCGCCGGTGTCCAGCTTGAGGCAGTCTGGGGCCCCTGGGCGCCATTTGCGGCTAGCGGTGCGGTAGCGCTGATCCTCCTGGGCTATTTCTTTGCCCTGCGGTTCAGCAATGCGCCAGTGATCGGGTCTGAAACAGTAGGGGCTCAGACCGTCTCTTGGTCCCAGGTTCAGGCCTACATGCAACAACCGAGGCTGATGCTTGCCTGGTTCCACGCTGGTGGAAGAGGTTTCGTTTGGGGAACGTTCAACCTGTATACGCCACTCTATGCCGTTCATATCGGGCTCGGCGCCAAGGCAGGCGGGATGCTTGTCGGCATAGGATCTGCATTCATGCTGGCCATGCCATTATGGGGTTGGCTGGCGCGGCGATTTGGCATCCGCAACGTGAGCCTTGTTTGCTTTCCTGCTGCATGCCTGGGCATGATTGCCAGTGGCTTGCTGACAACCTCGCCCTGGCTTGCGGCCGGCTGCCTGATCACCGCAACCCTTGCCATGTCGATCATCGACGGCTACGGCAATGCTCTTTTTCTACGTGCCTGCAAACCTTCCCAGCGCACAGCGATGACGCCAATTTTTTCCACTCACCGCGACGTCGCGGATATCGGACAAGCGGCATGCTTTTCAGTGTTGCTGATCTTCCTGCCGGTCCAGGTGGTCTTCATCACGGCAGGCCTCATCCTGATCGGCTTGACGCTGCTCTCCACACGCATCAATCGACGCCTCTGAGGTACAGCTGATCAGCACAAAATGAGCTATGGGCGACCCGAACCGACCACAAGAATACCATGCGCTGATGAATAGTATCGCCAGTTAGGCGATAGTCGGCGGCTTGGCAACGGAGCTCGAATTGCTGTCCACTGCCCATAGGAGGCGTTTTATGACAGCACTTTGCATATCTGCTAGCCATTTGTCCGAGACATGCAAAAACGGAAGTTCGTTCCATTTGAGTGGCTATGGAGGTCTGTTCAATCTCAGGCCTGGAAAGAGACAGTTGGTGGTTGGCGAATTTGGCGTTAGTGCGAGTCTTTGTGGAATTGTCCCGACTTCAGAAAGCTAACGACTTGCTTGGCAACGTCTGCGTTGTACCGCATTGCAGAGTGACCTGATTGCACGATGACAAAGTCGGTCATTCCCTTTAGTTTTGTAGACGCGACGGTGACCAGTCCGTCGTCGTCGCCCGGCAACACATCTTCATTTGATCCGCGCTCGGACTTTCCGGCAATGACGCCGACCGGATAGTGCGGTCTTGGAAGCGACCTGGGCAGGCTGCCCTTATTGGTACCGAGAAACCGTGCCGTGGGCCCCAGCATTTTGAACCACCATTCATCACGATAATGGTCAACGAATGGCGTACCATTGTTCGGCGTGCCGACAAGTACAACACGCCCTAGATTGGGGACCATATACCGGGCCAGATAGGCCCTGACGATGAGGCCGCCGAGCGAGTAGCCGACGAAATGGATTTTTCCTGATCGCTCCGCACAGCACGCAGTGATCTTGGACCGCACACTCTCAACGATCTGCTGAGGGTTGTGGCGCATGGATCGATAGCCCACGAGTTTGATCCTGTAACCTGCGTTGGCCAATTTGCGTGCAAGGCTCCACATGGCTGCCCTGGTACGGCCAAGGCCATGGAGCACGACAATGGTGTCTCGATTGTCATGGGAAATCCCTGATCTCCAGTTTCCTGCCAGCGCAGGATCTGTGGTGATCCACATCGACACCAAGGCAATCTGGATGAATGCAAGAACCTTGATCGCTTTGCTCATTCCTGTGAGTACATTCCTTGAACTGATGTCGTTCTGCCACGTGTTGCAGAAACAGAGTCGAAGGCTTTTCGACGATCGGACGTAAAGCCTTCGGTTGTCGCGACAGCCGTAGACAACCGTCGTCTTGCCGTATCCTGTGGTGTCGAAATTCGATGTGACAATCTCTGCTCCTAAGACACGTCTGCATAGATACCCGTTGTCTGAACAATCACGTCGATGCTCGGCTTTCGGTGACCGGCCCGTTGTCCGGTTGCAGGCAAAAGCTCTGCCCGACTGGCTCTTGCGAAACCGTCCGCAGCAGCACTGACTTGCATCAGACTAAAGTTTAGCAACGGTTCAAGTGTTGTAATCCTGACGAAATCTACCACTGGTAGGGTTCGACAGTGTGGCTGAAGATTAGTGCCAAAGTGGGGCGACTTAACATTGTTTGCTGGACGGCGATCGCTGCGCTGATACCCTATCAGGCAGATAGTCAACAACGGACCTAACTGATCAGCAGGAACTGCCTTTGTCTTGGTTTGCTGGTGGTCATGTCGACCGCACAGGGATTACAGGCTGCCTCACCGTTTGGACAAACACTGCGTCGGTTGACAACTGTATGCATGATCGGCACCTGAGCGGCGGAACGGAAGCACATCGCGAAGATCGGTGGTGACATGGACGAGCATTGAGCCTTCACCCCGATATGAAATCCAGAATCACTGCATGTGCTTCTCTGCTGTTGTCCATGACTGCCTTTGCCTGGTGGGTCAATCCAAGACTTGCCGAGCAGCCCCTGCCTAAGCAATCACGGAGCAATGCCCAGCTCTCTTTGTTTCGGCAGAAATTCGCCTCAACTTTCCTTACCCAGGCCCTTATCCTGCCGTCATTTCTTGATTGCGTTACTTTAGGTCAGCGCAAACCGCTGGCTCAGGGGAGACGAGGGTCTCGCGCCGCAGCACCACATCTACCCGGTCGGGGCCCTCGCCTTGCAACATGCAAAGTCGGCGTACTTAAGGGGATTAGCATACCTCTGCCTTTGACTAGGGCGCAAGCTATGCATTCTTGACGGAGGCCCTGCCAGAGCGGGTATGGTTTGTGTTCCAGACTGCCCAACTGCCAATCTCAGTTAGTTGAGTGGGGATCGATATGCGCCATAACCGTAGAGCAGGCCGCATTGCAATCAACTTTCAGGCCGGACTGGGTTGGTCCAGCATTTTTTGCGGCGCCGCTATATTCATTAGCTTCTTACTGGCCAAGTTCTCTCCTGAACCGCAGGTGATACGAGAGTTGGTCGTCTCAATCGGTGACGCGGATGTCTTGCTTCTGGGGACTTCGCTGACTGTTGGTGGACTGCTCGCAGTGACCTTGGCTCAAGGCGTGCGCGCTCAGTTGGATACGGCTGAGTATACAAGGCAATTGCTTAAGATGGCATGGTTAGAGGACAGCACGAACGATCTCGATAACGTTCCCGTCTTACCCGTTCATCAAAAAAGAAATGAAACCGAATTTGACAATGGTTCACGTACAATCCCTGGTGCAGCGACGACATTTCAATCCAAGGGGTGGAGAGTTCACAAGCTTGAGGACGGGACATTTGCAATTAACACGACGGTGGGCTGGCAGAGATACAACACGCTTGAGGAACTGGACGCTGCCACGGAGCAAAGCTGGAACCGACCAAGAGGCATCTAAGAACAACATCGACGCCAGGCCCGACATCGTGTGACCTCGCCCCGATCCCTCGATCCGTTCTTTGGCGCACAGGACAGCCGTCTTGCCTCTCGGCTCGCCTACAATTCGAAGGCCAGCCAGTTACCCCACCAAGCCGCTCGTCAGCGACCGGACCTATCGACAACTATCGGTATGGCCCCCTGCCCCGCCGGTGATCCGCGCGATCGGGGCGCACTGCCATCTACAGACATAGGATTTTGACCATCGTGGATTCAGCCGCACTGCTGAGTTACCCTGGCTAGAGCATGTTCCAGAAAAGTTGAAATACTTTTCTGGAACATGTTCAGTTTCAATAGGTTAGCCGACGATTCACGTTTCAGATTGATTCAATCTGAAACGATCGTGCGCTAGCCGAGAGACCGGATTTGGGCCATCAGATGGTTCCAAATCAACTTGAAACGCTCTAGCGTGCTGGGCAGTGTAATCGGTGCGATTGCCTGGCACGATAGCGTGTGGTGTCTGCGTCCCGAACCTCCTCGGGCTCAACGCTCCTGACGAGCTCAACGAGGTTCTTGGCGAGTGCCTCGCAGAGGAATAGTCGGCGTAGAAGATCACGCCTGACTTCGGCAGAGGAAGATTGGAATGCTGGAATCATTCCGAATGACGGTGAACCTATTTGCCGGCACGCTTCGTGACCTGGCACCTATCCTGCTGATAATCGCCTTCTTTCAATTCGCCGTGCTGCGTCAGCCGGTCGACAATCTGGCAGACATCGCGATTGGCTTTGTGTTCGTCATGGCCGGGCTTGCCGTATTCATCCGCGGTCTCGAAATGGCCCTGTTTCCCATCGGCGAGGCGCTGGCCAACGCATTTGCGCACAAAGGCTCGCTGTTCTGGCTCCTGAGCTTTGCCTTCAGTCTCGGCTTCGGAACGACAGTTGCCGAACCAGCATTGATTGCCGTCAGCCAGGAGGCCGCAAAGGTCATGTCTGCAGCAGGATTTATCGCTTCTGGCGAGGCACAGTATGCCCAGGCACTGCGATATACGGTTGCACTCTCGGTCGGCAGTTCTCTTGTTCTCGGTGTTCTGCGAATTCTCAAAGGCTGGCCCATCCAGCACCTGATCATCACTGGATACATACTGGTCGTGTTGCTGACTGCGGTCGCGCCGAAAGAGATTGTCGGGATTGCCTATGATAGCGGCGGTGTGACGACCTCGACAATCACGGTGCCGCTGGTCACAGCACTTGGCGTTGGCTTGGCCAGCGTCATCAAAGGCCGCAATCCGATGATCGATGGTTTTGGACTGATCGCGTTCGCCAGTGTGATGCCAATCATCTTTGTCCTGGTTTTCGGCGTGGTGATATCCACATGATCACGGAAATGTTCAAGGATCTGGTTGAGACGCTACTTTACACGTTGCTTGATGTTGCACCCATCGCGGCCGTTCTTTTGGGTTTTCAGATCGGCGTGCTACGCCAGCGGATCCCAAATCTGCGCCGGGTACTGGTTGGTTGTCTTTATGTCGTGCTGGGACTGGCTTTCTTCCTGTTCGGGCTCGAGCGGGCGCTCTTCCCACTCGGCAAAGAGATGGCACGGCAGCTGACCGATCCTGCCTTCATCGGTGTGGGTAGCGTGGGCACTGAATTGAGTTGGAATCAATATTACTGGACCTACCTGTTTGCCTTCGCCATTGGGTTTTCGACGACGATCGCCGAACCCTCTCTTATCGCTGTCGCATTGAAAGCGCGCGAAGTCTCAGGCGGCGCCGTCGGCGCCTGGGGGCTTCGCATTGCGGTCGCTCTGGGTGTCGCGATTAGCCTGGCAGTCGGTACGATACGGATCGTCACTGGAACACCCCTCTATCTCTACATGATCGTCGGCTATGTCATCGTGATCATTCAGACAGTTTTTGCGCCTCGGATGATCGTGCCGCTCGCCTACGATTCAGGCGGCGTTACAACCTCTACCGTCACGGTTCCCCTGGTCACTGCTCTAGGGCTGGGGCTGGCGGCAAGCGTACCGGGGCGCAGCACCTTGCTCGACGGGTTTGGTCTGATTGCTCTTGCAAGCCTGTTTCCAATGATAACTGTAATGGGTTATGCGCAAATCGGCACTTGGCTGATGCGGCGAAGCGGTAAATCCCCAGCCGAAGCAAGCCATCTGAAGGAAGGATCCGTGCAATGAAGTTCAAACTGATCATAGTGATGGCTGAAGACAGCCTAACTGATCAAGCAATCGAAACCGCACGAGCCCATGGCGCGACCGGATGCACCGTCATCACAAGCGCACGTGGCGAGGGTCTGAGTCCGGCTCATACGTTCTTTGGACTGACGGTCGCCGGTCAGCGCGACATGATTTTGTTTCTCGTCGAAGAGCATCACAGCCGCGAAATCTTAGAGGCAATCAGTACGGCTTGCCGTTTCGACGTCGATCCGGGAACCGGCGTGGCGTTCCAGATCGATATCGAGGACGCGATCGGCTTGCACGGTCAGATTGCCAATATCCAAGAGGAAATCAGTAAGGAGGATCTGTGATGGAAACGCCAATTGTCAAGGTCGCGGATATGATGCAAACGTCCTTGCATGTCGTCGACGGCCTGGCCAGCGTGCAAGAAGCCATTGAGGAAATGAAACGGCACAGCGTCAGCTCGTTGGTGATCGAGCGGCGCCACGACGGCGATGAATATGGCGTTGTAACCGTGCATGACATTGCCGACAAAGTCGTTGCGGTAAACCGCTCAGCCACACGCACCAGCGTCTACGAGATCATGACCAAGCCGGCATTGACATTAGGCGCCGACATGAACGTGAAATACGCAATTCGGCTACTCGCCAGGTTTGGGTTGACGCGGGCTCTTGTCACCGGTGAAGCCGGCTTGCTTGGACTCGTGACGTTGAGGGATTTGGTTTTGAGTTACTCCAGTCCAGAGGAGTAGAGTGCCAATTGTGACACCTCCGATACGGTTGTGCGGCGTTCCGGCTCTTTTGGTTTAGAGCGGACTAACCGCACATTCGCTCAATATTAGAGAAGCAAACACAGAAAAAGCTGCGACTGCACCTTGCATATAATTGCTTCTTCCCATCGCAAAACCTCAAATTTGGGATGTGGATTTTGCTTCTACCAAATACTTTATGGCACATCGCTGTACCGGGGCCGGTGATGTTTTGGTCTGTTTGGTTACAAGTTTGGTTGCGGAACGATCCGCAGATAGGGTTTGGGTGATTTCCAGCCGCCGGGATA
>JAEKFU010000496.1 GCA_016522385.1 Pseudomonadota bacterium | reverse complement strand
GTTTCATATCCCCAAATGCGCTGGCTGGGAGAGAACATTGGATCGCCCCCATTGCACTCTTCGTCGTCGCCGTCGTCCTGGTTGCAGTGGATGACGACCTCATCGCCAATTTTCCAGCGCTTTACTTTGTTGCCGACGGCCCAGACGATGCCGGCGGCATCCGAGCCGCAAATGTGGTAGGGGTTCTTGTGCACATCGATGGGCGAAATCGGCTTGCAGAGAGCGGCCCATACTCCATTGTAATTGACGCCGGCGGCCATCACCAGTACGAGCACTTCGTGGCTGTCGATGTCCCAGGTCGGCAGGACTTCCACCTGCATGGCGGTGTCCGGTTCGCTATGTCGCTCCTGACGAATCGCCCAGGCATACATGTTTTTCGGCACATGGCCGAGCGGCGGCAATTCGCCGATTTCATATAGGTCCTTCTTTGCTGCTGCATCATTTGATGCGGCAACAGCCTGCACAGCTGGCTTTGCGCCCATGTCCTTCTTCCCTGTCGCTACTCGGCGTCCTCACCACGGGATCTTGCTCGAGCCGGCGCAGCATAACCAATTTTTGTTTCGCACTGCAACAAAAGTTCAACCGTGTTTTGTGCTGCTGCGAAAAAGGAACAGTTTCGAACGAAATTTCCATATTATATAGAAAATTTTACTTAAAATTTTCAGTATTAATAGTATTTATACTAATAAGTTGAGTATTCTTCCATCATATTGCATATGTAATCCTGAATGGATGATTTGGCAATCGGATGTATTACTGCCGAGAGTTCAAGACCTCTAACTGGGAGTGATTGGAGGGAGTTAAATGGACGGTTTTATCAGTCTGGCAAATTGGTCGCCGAGCGGCATCGCATCGGGATCCTTCATAAGCGCCAACCTTATTATCATTCTGGTGATGAGCTTTATTGGTGCGAGCATCGTAACGCGATTGGCGAAAATTAACACCTCGTTCAATTTCTCGATCAATTTTCTGGTCATGCTGGCGGGCTGCCTGATGTTCAACGCCTATGCCAGCGAATTTCTCCTGCAATTGGAGAACGAGTTCATTGCCAGTGCCGTGGCTGCCAATTTCGGGATGACAGTGGCCGGATTCGCACTGCTGTTCGGTTATCGAAATACAATCTGATCAGTGTGCAGCTTCCATGCTGAGCTTGAAGTTAAAACGGTACCGGTCAAGTTGTTCATCTCGCCTAGTTTGTTTGGCTCTCGTCTGGCGCGGGGGTTAGCCGATGAGCGCATTACCAAACAACCAAAATGCGGTGCCATGAGTGACCAGCAGTCCTGCATAAAAGCCACCAAGCACCAGGATAGCTGCGGGCGTCATTGCCTTCATTCCTTCAGCTGGAGGGCCCAGCCGTCGGCTCTGGAAGAAGGCAATGGCGGCCAAAGCTGCCAATATGCTGTTCTGTAACAGAAGCGCGGCGCCGCCTATCAGTCCGGCAATCGCAAACATCCAGTGCGGTACGTGATTGGGTGCAATCGACTGGAACGTGGCACGCATCACACGGCCTCCGTCGAGTGGAAAAATCGGCAACAGATTCAGCAGGTTGATGGCACCAGCCAGCGCAGCGCAGGTCACCGCCATCGTCTCAAAATGGCTTCCGTCGGCAGAAATAGATCCCTGGTACACGTAGATCAGGAATGCCGGTAGTAACAGCAACACGCTCAAGCCGGCACCCATCAGGGCGCAAAATACATCTTCGGACAGGCGCTGGTGACGCATCCTTGAGACGGCGACGCCGCCAATGAAAGGCACAAACATCACCCGGCCCCAGGGCTGGCCGACCATGCGGAACGATATCAGATGGCCGCATTCGTGAACCACCAGCACGGTGGCGAGCGTCAATGCCAGCTGCCAGCCGATCAGAAGGGCAAAAGCAGCGACCGTAATGAAGGCAGAAAACAGCGACAGAGCCGATCCGGCGCTGCGGGCTGAACGGGAGCAAACTTTACCCGTTTCGCAATAAGTCTTGAGTTGTGTCAGTGCTTTGTCGGCATCTGAATAGGCCATGAAACGGCCGGCGAGGGACCGGCGGCCCCAAACTTCGCGCCAGTCGAGGACGGTTGCTCCGGCGCGGTCGGAAAGGACCGCTGACATCTGCAGCAACCGGTCGTCGCTTGGTAGGCCATCCAGATCGACTCGGCGCGCAGTGAAGGAATGGTTGGCAGCGTCTACTTCGACCGCCATGTCAAACGACCAGGTCGGACTGCGCCCATCCGGCGACTTTAACTCATGGTACAAGCGAACCAGTGC
This sequence comes from Pseudomonadota bacterium, assembly GCA_016522385.1. Lineage (GTDB taxonomy): Bacteria > Pseudomonadota > Alphaproteobacteria > Rhizobiales > Aestuariivirgaceae > JABDJG01. Next base: position 419 of record JAEKFU010000496.1, on the reverse strand, counting down.
ACCATTGTCTTCGACCGGCACGATCTTTTTCAAATGTGGATGCCAAAGTACATCGCCTGGGCTCAGGTTGACCGCCCGCCAAACCTTTTCAATATCCGCCTTGATCAAGAAACGGCGGTGCAATTTCAGCGCCTTTCGCCAGCTCAACGGCAGCCAAATCAACGCCACCGCGACGGCGGCGGTCAATAGGAATCCCAAAGCTTGTATGATTTGCTCAACCACAGATCTGATCCCACCTGTCTGCAACAGGTGGGAAGTCTAGAGCATCGGCTTTAAAACCCGGTGTGCCGGGTGACTAGAATTGTAGCGTTTGGCTTAACCGGAAGGATCTCAGTTCATCGTTGGAATTGAAAATTCAGCGCCATCTTTGATGCCCGACGGCCAGCGCGAAGTTACCGTCTTGGTGCGGGTGTAGAACC
>JAEKFU010000433.1 GCA_016522385.1 Pseudomonadota bacterium | reverse complement strand
CTTATCAGAAAAGTGCTGCAACTTTTCTGCAACATGCTCGAGTTACGGAACACAGCGCGATGTGGGTCATCGGGCAAGTTCGGTAACGACGTCCGATGGCCGGATTTGGGCCACCGAAGGCCGTGTTCGTGCGCCCGCTGGACGTCGTCATGCTCCGCTTGTGGTCAACCAGACCACGGCGCGAAGCATGCCTAGCCAGCAGACGCAGGAACGCGGTCAAATGATTCCATATGAGAAAGAAACGCTCTAGGGTGTAATTGTCACCACACCCTAGACCAGGCCTGGGTTCATCACCTACAGCCAAGCGTGCTATCGTTTTCGGTCAGTTGGAGGTGCTATATGGGAAGTCTCGGTTAAATCAAACCCAACAGATTGAAATCGCTGAAAAGGCGAAGCAATCATAAGAAGATCTTTCCGCTCTCAAGGCAATAACAGCCATGAAAAACGCTACGCAATTTACCCTGAGCATCGCAGGTTTAGTCTGTCTTTTTGTCAGTCTCCACCTGGTTGACCCTGCCAAGGCCGATGCTGAAAGCGATGCAGCGACACGCAATCGTCAAGTCAGCGAGCTGGTTGCCGCGGGAGATCTTGCCGCCGCCTTTACCCGGGCCGAAGAAGCGTTGGCGAAGAACGAGGCCGCCCTCGGCCCGGACCATCTGGAAGTTGCCAACAGCCTGTACCAACTCGGGCAGTTAAACCAAAGAAGGGGGCGGTATGTGGAATCCGAGGCACTACACAAACGTGCCCTGAAAATCCGAGATGCCAAACTCGCACCGGATGATTTAGCCATCGCCAAAAGTGTCATGGCGTTAGGGGTCATGCATAGGAACCGCGGCTGGTATTCACATGCCGATCCCTATTTGAAACGTGGCTTGGAAATCCGTGAAAAAGTCTTGGGGCCCAAACATCCCGACGTGGCGGCTAGCCTAATGGAACTCGCGCGTATGTACCGAACCCAGGATCGTTTCAGTGAAGCAGTTCAATTCACACGCCGTGCACTTGAGATTGTCGAGGCCGAATATGGATCGCAGAGCGCTGCGGCTGGCGACGTATTAAACGAACTGGCCCTAAATTTTCACAATCAGCACCGCTACGATGAAGCCCTACCCTACTACACACGGGTACTTGCGATACGGGACAAAGTACTCGGAGGCAAGAATATCTCAGTCGCACGCACACTCAGTGGTATGGCCATGCTATTTCACAACAAAGGCGACTTGAGACAGGCGGAGGATTACTACCTTCGCTCACTTGCCATCAAGCGAGAAGTCCTCGGCAGGAATCACCCCGATGTGGCAGTGACACTGAGAAACCTCGGGCTCATGTTCGCCGACAAAGGCGAATTCGAGAATGCGGAAGAATATCTTGGCCGCGCCATCAAAATCCAGGAAGCGGCTATCGGACCGACCAAAACCTCGGTCGCAGGTATCTTGTCTAATCTAGCCGAACTATATGTCCGTCAGGGACGTTCTGAGGAAGCAGAGAAACTGCTTATACGTGCACTGGCAATCTGGGAGGCTGCACTAGATCCACAACATCCCGCCGTTGCTCGAACTCTAAGCAGTCTTGCTTTGGTTTATCTTGGCCAGGAGCGCTTCGCTGAAGCTGAAAAACATCAGTTGCGCAGCACACAAATACTGGAACGTGCGATGGGACCGCAGAATCCTGATCTAGCAACAGCACTCCGTAATCTTGCCGTCATCTATTCGAAACAAGACAGGTTCGAACAAGCGGAACCTTACTATCGACGGGCTCTCGCGATCCGGGAACAGGCTTTTCACCCAGACCATGTGCTGGTCGCCGATAGCCTGGAAAACCTAGCTGATAACCTAGCCAATATGGGCAAACAGGAAGACGCCAGAGTGCTTAGGACAAGGGCGGAACAAATCCGCGCAAAGTCGACTCAATAACTCAGACCAGCCCAGGTACCGCCCGGCGGCAGGCAGGGAACCGCCTGGGACATTGCCAATGCGGCATTGTTTCTTGCTTGCGATGAGGCCCGGTTCGCTACCGGCGTTCTGCTGCCTGTCGATGGCGGGCAGAGCCGCAAGCGAGGATAGACCACCCCGGCAACTTATTTGGCTTGCGCGTCTCCCTGTTTGTCCGCTGTTGTTGTATCGTTGGGTTGTAAGCGAATCTGGTGAAGGCGTATGTGCGTGACATTTTTTCTTTAGTTTCTGCTGAAATGAGAAGGAGTCCGTTCAATGGCTGTACCAAATCCAAAAAGCCCTTCTGAAGTCCGCCATGATGTCCGCGGTGTTCCGGTGTCGTACATGAGTGCAGATGCCATCGACGGGCTTGAGCGCGCGATTGAGATTACACTCGCCTTTCGCGGTGATGCCATCGCTGAGATTGACGCTGTGCTGGCCGATCATCCAGATTTCATCATGGGCTGGCTGTTCAAGGCCGGTTGGCTGACACAGTCCATGGAAACCCGCATTTACGGCGATATGGTCGCCGCCCTGGGTGAGGCTGAAAAACGTATCAGTCGCGCAAATGACCGTGAGAGAGGCCATTTTGAAGCGGCTCAGGCATGGGTTCACGGCGATTTCTTTGGCGCCGTGCAAAAGTGGGAGGCCGTGCTGACGGCTTACCCGATGGATCTGTTTGCATTGGAATTGGTTCACTACACTGATGTTCTGCTCGGCGACGTTGTTGGCCAACGGGACGTCGTGGCACGGGTCTTCAATCTATGGGACGAAAGTGTGCCTGGATACGAATTCGTCCTTGGCTTTTATGCTTTCGGTCTTGAGGAGAACCGCGATTTTGCGCTGGCCGAAGAGATGGCCCGTCAGGCCTTGGCGATCCGCCCGGACAATCCCTATTCGGTTCACGCCGTCAGCCATGTGATGGAAATGCGCGGGCGGCAGGTCGGCGGCATTCGTTTCATGGCCGACAATGTCGATCGATGGGGGACATCCAACTTCGCCAATCACCTGTGGTGGCATACCTCTTTGTTTCATCTCGATCTGGAAGACTATGACAAGGTGCTGGAGATATTCGATGCCCATCTCGATTCGGCCGGCAAGGCCGGCGACCGGTATGAAGAACTTGACGCCGCCGCGCTTCTTTGGCGGCTAAACCTTGTGGGCCAGGATGTCGGCAACCGATGGAGCCATCTGGCCGACAAATGGGAACCATCGGCGACGGACACGTTGTATGCCTTCAATGACGTCCACGCCATGATGACCTACGTGGCCGATGACAGGCGCGATGCGCAAAAGGCCTTGTTGACGGCAAATGAGCGATATGTCGAGAATGCCTCGGACGCCAATGTCGCAATGAGCCGGGAAATCGGCCTGCCATTCTGTCTTGCGATGCAGGACTTCAAGGCTGAACGATATGAAGCCTGCGTCGACCGTCTCTTGCCGGTGCGCTACCGGACCCATCGGCTCGGTGGCAGCTTTGCCCAGCGGGATATTATTGGATGGACGCTGCTTGAAGCGGCGTTGCGTGCAAGACGGTTCGATTTGGCGCTCGGCCTGGCACATGAACGCGCCGCCCTGAAACCGACATCGGTGCAGAATTGGCGGGCCGTGGCACGTGCATTCCAGGGTCTTGGCAATAAGACAAAGGCAGATCAGGCAACCGCCCGCGCGCAATCGCTCATCGCAGCATGAGGTTTGACCGCCTCAGGTTTCCTTCGGGCAGGTTCCTGGCCGCCTGGACCCATCGCTATTCGAAACTGGCTTGACGGGCTTTCGTTCGTCAATTAGGTATATTTGTTCGATTTAAAGAACAGTACGGACAAACATGCCAAATGCAATACGCCCACGCCACTGGTCGTATTGGCAGAAGTCTGATTTCGTCCAATAAGTTTGATTTTTGAGCTAAGGGGCTTCAGCCCTTGCAAAACTGTAAAATTCGACCGCCGCCTTGGTGACATAACGCTGACTATGGCGGATGAGGCAAACACTGCGTACTGCTGAGGCATCAGCAAGCTTGATGATCTTTATCTCGTGATTGAGGCCGTTCGCTGCTAGCTGAGGCACGATCGCACAGAGATCGGTGTTGGCCACACTTTGCAGCAATCCCTCATGCCCGTCCATTTCAACCGCGATATTGGCCGAGAAGTCAATTTCCTGAAATATCTGATCCAACTGTTCTCGGGTACGCATGCCCTGGAAAAAGACTGCCATCGGATAGTCCGCAACATCGCTGATATTGATTTCATTCCTGCCCGCAAGCTCGTGACTTGGTCCAGCGATTAGTACAAGTCGCTCATCAAAGAGCACTTCTTCTTCCACCTCCGGCCCCAAGACCGGCGATACGGAAATACCCAGATCTAATTCACCGGAACGAACCATCTGCTCAATGACCGGTCCTGTGAACTCATAAAGTGACAGTTTGACTTTCGGATACGCCTCGCGAAACTTGCAACACATGGGCACGAGAAAGCTATTGTAGAGTGTTTTGATTGCACCCACCCTCAACTCGCCAGCCAACAAGTTCTTTGTATCCGCAATCTCCAAGAGCGCATCATCCACCGCGCCCAGAATGATCCGTGCACGGCGTTCAAACGCCTTTCCATATTGTGTTACGCAAGTGCTTCGCCCGACCCGGTCAAACAGTGGAACCGACAACTCCTGTTCGAGCCGCTGCACTTGTTGAGACAGGGTTGGCTGAGCCATGCCAAGTTTTGCCGCCGCCTTGGTGAAACTCTGGCATTCTACGACAGCTAGAAAACATTGTAGCTGCTTGAAATTCATCGGCAATTCTGGCGCTGACAAAAGGTGTGACGTAGATCCTCGGGGATCATGTGACGGAACTTACGATGAAACTTCGGTACTATTCGTGTTATAGGACCGATTCGGCAAGAATGTGCATTCTTCTATCTTCGCCATGTGCAAGAGGAAGTGCAATTGAATGTGCGGTGACGATATGACAGAGGATCTGCGGACCGTTGAATCTATTGATCGAGCGTTTTCAAGTGACACTAGCGAGTATATCTTGCTATGCCTTCGTACCCTTTGGCAATCATGCGCTGATGCGGTCGATCTAGATGGCACAGAGGCTAGCGCGCTTGCCGATTTTATCGGCGAACAAGCGTTAAGATGGCTTGTTTCACAAGACATAATCACCATAGTAGGCCGCCGGCACATTCTCACGCTTGCCGGACGAAGATCGATAGAGAATGCTGCGTTTGTCAATCAGAGTGTGGCGAAATTCCTTCGTAACGGCGATAGTGCGTTGCCAAAGGGTCACTCGGCAGTGCTCGTGGCGGCAATTCTGAAGGCGCATTATTACGGTTCCTTGGAGCCGCAAAGTGCCCACTTATCCACAACGCCGCGACGCGCGACGTTACACTGAAATCCGTGCAACCACGCTGAGGATTTGGCAATTACCCTGTCAATTAGGGCAAGTGTCTGATCGGACTTTCTTGAGTTCTTCTTTTACTTCTATGCGAGCCATATCAAATAGATATGCAATAAACTTGAGTTTGCTATCCACCGCTTGGTTTCGCGCATATTCTGCCAATTCTGCCAATGAATTCAATGTGCCCGCAATACTTTCTTGCTCCACTTTTAATTCATTCGACAAGCTTAATTTATTCATCCCAGCCCCAAAACTAATCAAATTCTCGATTCACACCTCTCATCGCAAGTATGCCAATAATCTAGCAATTTACGATTCGTTCTAGCATTGCAGATTTCATAGAAAAACTCAATGCATATCATTGCTTTCCGCAATGTAAAGCAATTTTGGAAACTTTCTAACGCGGGTTGTAGCGGGTTGTATCGACTGGCAAAACTATCATCTGACAACCACCCTTCGGTCATCGATTTTCCCTTTATTCGATCCTGCGTTGGTCGAGTAGATTGCATCATCTCATCTCGCGCATCATTGCGGATGAGGCAGATGTCTGCAGAACAAATTCAGGTTCGAAATTCGCACGGTACGGCCGTCAAAACGCGCCAGACCTTCGCCTTCGATTCGCTGAATGGTGCGTGACATTGTTTCCGGCGCGGTACCAATCAAGTCTGCCAGATCCTGACGCGAAATAGGCAGTTCGATCAGATGTTCACCGCATTGAGTTTCGGTACCGAACTTTTCGTAAAGGACGAACAGAATATGTAACAGTCGCGTCTTCGCCTTCCAGGTGACGCTTTCCATATAACGTTTCTCGGTTTGAGTGAGATCGCGAAGGCTGTGACTGAGAAATTCCAGCGCTAGTGCCGGGCTTGTTTCCAACAACTTGCGAACAGCAGAACGGCCGACGAAGCAAACGACGCTCGGCATAAGAATCTCTGCGCTATTACAGTGTGGCATGTTCTTAAGAAACGATCTGTAACCGATCGTCTCGCCGGGGTGGATCAGCCGGATTAATGTGGAATTGCCATCCTGATCCAGTCGTCTCAAGCCAATGAGGCCCGACTGAATGCAGTAGATGCCGTTAGCCTCATCGCCCTGATTGAAAACATTTTCTCCGGGCGAGTAGGTCAGCGATACTTTCGCCCTGTCAATCACGCACAGACTTGACTTGGTTAGGCAGCCCCATTCCGAACTGCTACTGGACAGACAATCAAAACAGCTCGTCTGATGGGTCTTCTGCAGCATCACCGACATTTTCGTAGCACCCTGTTGTGTAGACAACTGCCTTGAACAATTCGATTTCCGTTTCGCCCAATCTGGCACGCGCTGGCTTGACGGAAATCAAGGCCATGAACAGCCTTTCAGTTGACATTGATCCGGGACTCTAAACTCGTACGGACCAATCTCATGGCTGTTGACCAGCAAATCTGGCAGTCAGCTCAGCAAATGATGGATCGTTATGGCGATGACGCATTGACTGAGATCAATAAGCGCATTCGGGAATTGGAGCTCAACAATCAGACCGAGGCGCTTGGCATCTGGCTCAGGATTCGCACGGCTGCTGAGACACTCATGGAAAACAAGAACAGGAAACCAAGACAGTAGAGGGTTCTTTTGAAGTGTTGTCGCTCGGTCTCGACAAGGGAGCCAAGCGGGACGGCCCTTAAGCTATTGCGGATGCTTAGCAAGCCATTCACGCGCCAGGTTCTGCGCTTCGGCAATTTGCGCCGGAGTCATTTGTCGAGCACACTTGAATTGGTTTCTCCTAGCCAAGGCTAGTCCCTGAGCTGCTGCCAGACTGAACCAGAAGTAGGCTTGAACGTAGTCCCGTTTCACATCTCGACCATTGGCGTAGATTGTTCCGAGATTGTTCTGCGCGGTGGCATTTCCCTGCTCGGCAAACTTGCGATACTTTTCGACAGCCTCTGAGCCTTCATCAGGCCCTCCTTGGCCGATGTCCTTCATGATGCCAAGCATAGACAGCGCGACAGCATCTCCTTGCTCGGCCGCTCTGCGATACCACTTTATCGCGTTGGATTTATCCCGCGGCGCTCCCACACCAAATTGAGACATAAGGCCAACATTGAACTGCGCATCAGAATTTCCCTTTTCTGCGAAAGACAGCCAAAGCTGATAAGCACGCTGAAAGTCTTTTTGGTCAAAGGCTGCTTGACCATCCTCTAGCGGACCCGCAAGCACCGTGCAGGGCATTAGGGCAAGGCAGACGGCGATCCGGATAGTTTTTGGTTGGGCTTGAACCTGCAGTAGACTAACAAATACTCCAACCGCGTTCTGAATCATGTCGTACGAGCCCATTCCAATACGATCCATAAGGTCAAGCGTGCAGATTACTTAGGGTAATGCAAATGAACACAGGCTGAATGACCGCTTTTCATGCTGTGGACGCCTCGCCTTGGCGGTTCCTCAAACACCTCAATGTTGGCACATCGCGATGCTGGCGGAGGAGCCGTCCACACTTGGCACCAAGCGCGCAGGTCGGGTCCGCTTGGGCAGAGTCTGCTGTTGGGGACAGGCTCTAAGCGACGATCTCGACTTGAGAACCAATCACAAGTCCGAGATCGCGGTCTGCACGCCCCTGATTGACGGCGATTTCGGCAAGCCCGTTCGAGTTCTCATACCAGAAGGCTGAACCTGGCGGGCGATCGCTGAAGGTCCTCGCGCGTTCCAATAGCTGACCCGCCGCGGCAAGCCTTGCATTAGGCGACAGCGTGGCCGCCCTCAGCCCGGTCATAGCGTTGCCGAAGTGGTCGATGTAGACGATCTCTGCTAGGTCGTCCGGCCAGTCTGCCTGGCGGCCCTCGCCATTCTTGTGTGGCCGGCCAGGAGGCGGCTCACCGCGTGCCAGCATAGCCGCAACTGGCGCGAAGAGGTCACGCCCGTGGAAACTGGCCGAGAGGTGCTCCGGCTTCCAGTCGATGTCCCAACTGCGGGCTTCTTTGGCACGACGCTGGACCAGCTCGAACAAGCCATTGCCTGGGCCGACATACCATCGACCGTCGGCCTCGACAATCATAGCCGGCCGTTCCCCGCCGACGCCGGGATCAACGACGCAGAGGAACACGGTTCGGGCCGGGAACCATGCGGCATAAACCGCCAACAAGTAAGCCGATAGCTTGGGATCATTAGTTGGCGCGTCGGCGAAGAGGTCGACGACCGATATGCCAGGCGCCTTCTCGTGCAACACCGCCTTCATCTGACCTGTGTAGGGCCCGTGCAACCCGAAATCCGTGAACAGCACGATCATGTTGTTAGCTTGCCCCAGGGTCTGTTGAGATTCAGGTTATGGTGCTGGCGTAACCCATTCGGTCTCCGGCTGGCTTTGTGCGGCGCAGTAGAGTTGCCCCCATCAAGCCGTTCAAAGTGACGTCCAGGAGCCAATTGGGCCACGTCCTGCAACAACCGCATGTTTTACCGGCAGCTATCGCCACCAACCGGAACAATAACCTGTTGCCTAACTTGTTCCAAAATGTCTGGCGTCGGTCGAACAGCGCCGCAAACAGACAACGATCCTCAGTTTGATACTAAGTCGAAAACCCTGCGGCGTGGCCTGCGCAGACGGGCACCCCGAGCAACGCGACGAACGGCACTGCCGGCATTACGAGTTGCCACCACGTGCAGACGAGCTGATCGGTCAGAGACCGACTCACAGGGGAAGGAGTCAGCGAGACAGAATGACTAGACGCGTCCCAGCGTCAGGAGTAGGTTACAGCTGCTATGACAGAACCTGCAAAAGGGCGCTCCCACGAGGACGAGCTGGCGCTGCTGAAAGCGCAGGCCGAGTTGAAGGATAGCGAGGCCAAAGCCCTCGAGGGGCGCGCAAAGAGCCGCCAAGGAACCGCGGCGCTAATTACCGCCGTCGGTGCTGTGGTGACCGCCATCGGCGGACTTGGCATCTGGCAGGTGATGGGACTGGACGATACTCCGAGTGTAGAACCGACGCCCGCAGTCGTAGCTGCCACGACCTCCGGCACTGTCCCCGCACCTGGCCCGAAAGTGCGCACCCACCCTGCGTTCTTGCCCGACAATCTTGGCCGCGTTCTCGACCCGACAAATTGTCTGCCTGGAAGCCTTAAGGCCGCCGCAGACGACGTTAAAGATTGCCGGGAAGTTGTCGCCGGAGAGATCGAACCTGACAACGTCGTGCGTGACGTGCGCTGGCTCGACAGTAGCGGCGTTGCCTGGAAGATCTACGACGCCGACTACGAGCCTTTCCAACTCGAGGCGAGTTGCAGCTGTCGGCTCGCCGGGCCCTGAGCACTTTGGATCGAGTATTTTGATACTCGCCCCCTTTGCAACCGCACACAATTGATGGCATCCACCATGCCTGCAAACTCCAGGCGGGGTCCATCACCCATGAGATGACAATTGCCGACGATGCGGGCAGGCATCAATGCTGCGAACGCCGCCCAACGCCTGTTCTTGCATGGGTCGAAGCTATCGTGCATCACTGGCCCCTTGTCCATTAAGCGCTTGGAATACTCTTATGAGCCGTAAACCCATACAAGTGCAGCGTGGCGACTGGGCATCAGATGACCGCCTCTGGAAAGGGGTATTGGAGGGTAAGGACATCGGCACAGGCGTCACGGTGCTATTCTATTCGACTGAGGAGACTGGCCAAGGTCCGAAGTGGCACGTGCATCCCTACGACGAGATTTTCATCGTCCGCGCCGGCAGAGCCCTGTTCACCATCGGCGAAGAGAAGATAGAAGCCACGGCAGGGCACATCCTGCTCGGTCCGGCTGACGTGCCTCACAAGTACACCAACCTTGGTCCGGGACTGCTTGAGACGACCGACATCCATGTCAGTGACCGATGGATTCAGACTGATCTGGTTGACCCCGAAGTCCCCAGCGACAGCTAAGTTGCGTTCACGTTCCCGACGACCCGACCTCTCCTCCAAGTCATCCGTGCGCCCCCTAATCGCTGACCTTTGCTGGCCTATTCATCATCGTCGAACGTGTAGGGCGTTAGGCGGGGTATCCATCTTCGAACATTGCGCCGGTAATTCGCATAGTCTTCACCGAAGCGCTGTTCAAGTTGTGGTTCTTCCGAAAGCGCAAAATAGAATGTGTTGATGACGACAAACACGACCATCCACATGAAGATGGGCGTGGACTGCAAAAGGATCGCCTCGGCAATCAGAAACAGATTAACCCCAATTAGCATCGGATTGCGCACATAGCGGTAAGGACCGAGAACGATAAAATTCTTGATCGGCTCCCAAGGGGCAGGTGTTCCGCCACCGCCTTCCACGGCGAACAACCGCATCGTCCAGAACATCAATATGAGCCCTGCTGCGGCGAATAACAGGCCGACAAGCCATGTCGTCGCCGATGCTGGAGGGAAGCTTGCGGCAAACGCGGTCTTTCGGGTAAGCCAGACGATCAGCGCAGGAACATAGACCAGCACTGTGCCTGGGAGGATGATAATCGCCTTGATGAGAGGAGTATTCATCAGGTGCCTTAATAGGCTGAACTTAATCCTGGGATCATTGCACAGCAACCATGCGTATGTCTGAGTTCACAGCATTTCCCGGACAATTATCCCGCATTTGCGGCGAGCCTGGATTTCCCTTAACAGCAGACATTATAGCGAGTACGGTCCGGACAACTCGACACTGCTCCGGCGCCATGTCACGTTGCTAAACGGCTGACAAATCGACAAGTATTTTTACCGTCAACGACAGGAAGACTATTCATACTCTCCGTAAAATTACGACAAGGCGAGCTGTCGTCCTCAGTATCGGCATTGCAGGTGCGGTTCTCCTTGGCTCTAAGGTGAGAAAGCCACGACGCCTGATATGCCTTGTTTTCCCAAATACACACAAAGATATATCCTCTCGTAGCGTGTTTGGTCGCGAGAACATTTTTGCCAACCCACCCTTTGCCGAGTGCCATGCATCGACGCTCGCTGTCGCCGGTTCGCGCTTGGTTTGCTCCTGGTTCGGCGGAAGTAACGAAGGTCACCCTGATGTCGGGATATGGTCATCCACGCACGACCAAACCGGGTGGGCTGCGCCAAGACTCGTAACACAAGGCAAGAGTAAAGCCGGCGAGAAGCTGGCTTGCTGGAATCCAGTTCTGTGGCAGCAGCCCGATGGTCCACTGCATCTGTTCTACAAAATCGGCAAGACACCGCGGTTGTGGTGGGGAATGGTTGTGCTTTCGCAAGATGGTGGACGTACCTGGAACGAGCCTATCCGTTTGCCCAAAGGAATTTTCGGCCCAATAAAGAACAAGCCCATCATGCTGGAAGACGGGCGCATGCTTTGTCCATCGAGCACCGAACACGACGGCTGGCGGGTTCACTTCGAATGGACATCGGACTTTGGACAATCCTGGCAAAGAACCAGCTCTATTGGAGATGGCCGAAATATCCAGATTATTCAGCCAACGCTGTTCATGCACCCGGATCAGCGGCTACAGGCCCTGTGCCGCAGTCGCCAAGGATTTATTGCCGAGCTATGGTCCAGCGACGGTGGTCGGACATGGTCTGAGCCAAGATTGACGAACTTGCCAAATCCCAACAGCGGGCTCGACGGGCTCACACTGGCAGATGGTAGGCATCTCTTGGTTCACAATCCCTTTTCTCGCTGCAGGACGCCCTTAGTGGTTTCACTATCTGAGGATGGCAAAACATGGCGGGAAATTGCAACTTTGGAAAATGGAAGAGGAGAGTTCAGCTACCCTGCGATCATCCAGAATAATAAAGGACTGGTCCACATCAGCTACACAAACCGCAGAAAGACGATCAGGCACGTGCTGATCGACCCCCGACAGATTTGAGAGGAACTGTGGACCCGGTTGGAAGTCGATTTGCGCTACGTGTCTCACACGCCATATGTCCGGGTTTGGCGGTGGTCTCAACTGGTTGATGCAACACCTTATCTAGGCTTGAAAGATGGAGGATGTTGCGGTGGCTCGAAAGGTACGGCGCGGGTTTACGGCGGCAGAGAAGAAGGAGAGGTTGGATCGCTGGCAACGGGGCAAGGGTTAAGTTTACACCGCGGCCACATGCGAATGGGTCATGGGATTGGTTCGCGGCGACAGGCAGGTTGAGCGTGTCACCATTAATGTCCTGGACCGGTTTTCCGGTGCCGGTACGCGTTGATGAACAGGCGCAGGAATTAGCATGAGCGCGCAAAGGGCGTTGTCCGGCATTCGGGTGATCGATTTCGGCCAGTATGTGGCCGGCCCTGCAGCGGCCATGATGC
>JAEKFU010000290.1 GCA_016522385.1 Pseudomonadota bacterium | reverse complement strand
GTAGATATCCTCTTCCGGCTCCCAAATGTCCTCGCGCCCGCCGCCGAAGCCGAAGGTCTTGAATCCCATCGACTCCAGAGCGCAGTTTCCGGCGAGGATCAAGAGGTCGGCCCAGGAGATGCTCTTGCCGTATTTCTGCTTGATGGGCCAGAGCAGCCGGCGCGCCTTATCGAGGTTCGCGTTGTCGGGCCAGCTGTTGAGGGGCGCAAAACGCTGGGTGCCGGATCCTGCCCCGCCGCGGCCGTCGCCGATGCGGTAGGTGCCTGCGCTGTGCCACGCCATCCGAATGAAGAGCGGCCCATAATGACCGAAGTCGGCCGGCCACCAGTCCTGCGACGTCGTCATCAGCGCAAAGATGTCCTGCTTTAAGGCATCCAGGTCGAGTGTCTTGAACTCCTCGGCGTAGTTGAATTCCTTGCCCATAGGATCGGACAAGGCAGAGTTCTGGTGAAGAATTTTCAGGTTCAACTGATTGGGCCACCAGTCTCGGTTCGACATGACCCCAACAGTGTGTATGTGAGTTGCGCCCACTACCGGGCACTTGCTTTCGATGTTCATATCCTCTCCGATCGTGTTCTTCGTTTTTTCCAGCCTATTCCGCCTACAAAGATCATGCGTTCTTTGGTAAGTGATCCAGCTTCATTGCCAACGCAGTGACAAAAAGCTAGTCAGACGGAATGTCCTGATCGCCGCGAGTTTCTCTAGAAGTTGATGGTCCTTAAGCAAAATCGGGCCGCGGTCGCCAGATGTCTGGCCAATCTGGTTTTCACAGACCGGCGCGTCGACAGTGGTCGTCACGCGAAGCGCATGTGACATGAGCTACTCCTAGACTTCGCTACAAGCTTGCTAGCAAACACATCCCATCAGTTCAAATTGAATCTTCTGATTTCTGCGATAAGATGTTCTGATGATCAACATAACGCTTAGGCAGCTTCGCTATTTCGAAGCGCTGGCACATCACTGCCACTTCGGACGCGCGGCAGAGGCTTGTGCAATCTCGCAGCCAGCTTTGTCGATGCAGATCAAGGAACTGGAGCAATCGCTGGGCGCCGTGCTAATCGAGAGGGGCGCACGACAGGTCCGGCTTACGAAGTTTGGAGAGGAGGCCGCCCAACGCGTTCGCGACATCCTTCGCTCGGTCGACGAACTGGGAGACGTAGCACGTGCCTCGCGGAACCGCCTGGTGGGCCGGCTGCGCATCGGCGTGATCCCCACGATTGCACCCTATCTGCTGCCTACGGTCATCGGTAATCTCGCTGAAGCGCATCCCGAACTTGACATTCACGTGCGTGAGACGCTGACGTCAAAACTGATACAAGAGTTGGCGGAAGGCAGGCTTGATACAGCAATTGTCGCTCTGCCGGTGTCCAAACCTTCACTTGCCGAGGTCGCGCTATTTGCGGAAAATTTCCTGCTGGTCCGGCCGGGCGAGGATGAGGGAACGCCCGTGCCCAGTAGCGAAAAGCTGCGCGAAATGAGGCTGCTTCTGCTGGAAGAGGGGCACTGTTTTCGCGATCAGGCCCTATCGTTCTGCAATATGCAATCGGCGCGGCCACGCGAGGCGCTGGACGCAAGCTCTCTGTCAACACTTGTCCAAATGGTCAGCGCCGGCATCGGTGTCACTTTGATCCCGGAAATGGCCATGGCGGTGGAGACACGCTCGGCGTCAGTGTCTGTCGCTCGCTTCAAAAACCCGCAACCGTACCGAACCATTGGCATGATCTGGCGCAAGACGAGTCCTCTGGCCGCACAGCTCCTGCAAATTTCTGAAGTGGTTAGTCACTCAGCCGCCGCATTGCGCAAGCAGGACAATCCGCGGTCGTCATCGCGCAGTCCCCGCACCTAGAGCGTGCGCCTCGACAGAAGCGAAAGCTTCGAAACTGCGTCGGCAGTGAACAGGTGAGCGCAGCTGTGGGTCAACCTCGGTCCTCACAGCCTGCTGACTCATGAGGCAGTTGCTATGGGTAGAGCAGACGAAATCACTGAAATAGCAACTGTTGAAGGCCAAAAAGTTGGCAAAGGCGCCCAACACACCTGTTCGACGTCATCAGGCCACAAAATTCACTTTCAATTCTTGACTGTATTCTGCTGAAATGTGGTGCCGCCAGGGTGACTCGAACACCCGACCTACGCATTACGAATGCGCCGCTCTACCAACTGAGCTATGGCGGCCCCGATTGACTGCCGACCTGACACTACCGCAGCGGCTGTCCTAGACATAAGTCATAAGCCCCGGTGGTTAAATCTTTGCCAAGCGGGCATCCAGACCGACTGGTCGTCTGATACGTTGTCTCCTCGCAGAATTCAAGAGCCGAAGCGGGCATCGGCGATGATCAACCGAACCAGCCCTTGCTCTTTTCCACCTCGGCGGCCTGACGGGTGCCCGGGTCATCGGGCTGACGCGGTATGATCACTTTTGGTGGCTCGTCCGCCTCAATGGGCTTTTCGGCTTCCATCTTTTCGAGCGCCTGTGCCACCTCTTCAGGCTCCGGCTCCCCATCCCCCTGCGTCACCGGCTGCGGTTCGGGCTCAGGTTCAGCTGCGACTTCGACACCGCTGTCTTCAGCGGGTGTCGGCTCCACCTCAACAGTCTCTTCAATTGCCTCGACGATCTCTTCCGCCGCCTTTTCACTGGTTGCAACCGCTTCGGTGGCAATCTCCTGCTGCAACGGCTCCGGTTCGCCTTCCAGCATCTCTTCAGGTGTGACCGCAATGACCTCTTGTGCCTCTATAATCTCAGGTTCTTCGTCAAAAATATCGTCCTGGCCGGCATAAGGCAGCGCCGCCAACGGTACTTTCCACTCAAATGCCCCAAGTCTTCCTGTCGTTGGCGATACCGGCAACCACTCATGCGACACGAATCCATCAGCCGTCCAGGTTGGATTGTTTGGCGCCCGCACCGCCCGGGCCAGCCATTCGCGCGACCGGCCACGATCACCGTGTTCACCCTGCTCGATTTCCGCCATCAGCAGGCAGACCCGCGCTGCCGGCCGGTTTTTGCAATATGGCTGCAACGCATTTCGCGCGGTCTTCCAGTCGAGCGCTTCAATGGCGGCGACCGCCAGAGCAACGGCACCTTCTTCGCCACCATGGAAGACAGCCAGCAAATCACGCATCCGCGCCAGGCGGTCACTGGTCGAATCGCCCATGCGGGCATGCCGGTAGACCTCGGCGATATCGGGATGCGGGTTCAGCTTCCATGTTGCTTCGAGGATCTTTGCCGCCTTGCGCAATGCACCCTGTTCGAGCAGCGCCCGGCCTGCCACCACTGCCGCCGGGATCAGCGACGGGTCCAGTTTGTGCGCCTTGCCGGCCAGATCGGCTGCTGCTTCGGGATCATTGCCTTCAGCCGCCTGCGCCTGGGCCGTCATCACAACGGCACGCAATGCATTTGATCGGTCACGATCGATGATCCCGGCTTTGCGCTGGCTTTCGATCAATTGGATGGCGGCCGGCCAGTCTTCGTCACCTGACCGGTAGATCATCATTGCTTCGGATGCCCAGGCGAGTGCTGGATTGAGCCGCAGCGCCCGCCCGGCATGCCGCCTGGCGACAGCATCATCGCCGGACTTCCTGGCCAGTGTATAAAGACCACGCAAGGCCACCGCTTCACTTTCCGGATCATCCAGCATCTGCGTGTAAATTTCGCGTACGCGCGGCTCGTCACCGCGCATCTGCGCTGCCTGTGCTTGCAACAAATGCGCCAGCGGACTGTCCGACATCAGTTTTCCTGCGGCGATCGCCTGACGCTGCGCACCGGCCACATCGCCGGCGCCCACCGCCACCATGCCTTTCGACAGGGCATCCAGGCCCTTTCGGTTACGGCGCAGGCGAAAGAAATCGCCCAACGCGCCCGGTGAGCCAAAGGCCAGCCGGATCAGCCACCAGGCGAACCACATTACAAAAAACGACAGCAACAGAACGCCAATCACCAGATATACTGGGATCTCATCAACCTGATATCCAAGCCAGGTAATCGACAAACTGCCCGGCCGGTTTGCCATCCAGGTGAACGCCACGGCCAACAGCACTACTATCGCAAATCTCACGACAAGCTTGATCATGTTACTCTGCTCCTGCTTGTCAGCCGTTCTGGCTGCTCGCCGCCAGTCGGCGCAACACCGCCTGCGACAGTTGCTGCAATGCCTTGTCGGCTTTCACCCGGTTTTCTGCACTTTTCATCCAAGCCGCCAACTCGTCAGGCGCCGCACCGGGTTGCGCGGCGATGAAGCTCAGTGCCTGCTGGAGTTGGCCGTCTCTGATCTGTGCCGCCGCCGTCGACAGAACAGCCGGCCAATCCGCTTCATCGATCTTGCGGATCTTGACGATCGTGTTGAGCTTGCTTTTCAGCGCGCCCATCAAACCGTCTTTCGAATTCTGCCTATCGGCCGTGGATTGTTGTGCCTTGCCCAGTTCGGCGACCATCTTGTCAAGCCGTGCGGCAAGGTCGCCATGTGACATGACACCTGTGGTCGACATCAGGCGCAAAACATCAATTCCCGGCACTGCCGGTGCTTCAATGGCAAGCGCGTCCAATTCGGCGCCGAACGGGTCACTGCTGGCCAACTTGCTCGATAGCTTGGCAAAGGCTTGGCCGAGATTCGACGATGTTTGCGTCGCCAGGGCGCTTTGGCTCTCCTCCAGCGCGCCGATGGTTTGCTCGATCGTTGCAAGCTTGCCCTGAAGTGCGCTGATCACTGCGGGGTCTATCGGCGCAGCAGCTTTTTTCAAGGCTTTTTCGGCCTTTGCGATACGTTCACTGACGCCATTCACTTTGGCAGCCAGCTTTTCGAGCTCGATCCTGTTTGCAGCCTGGCCGGCAGTACCACCCTCACCGGAAACCGCCGCCGCCGACAAGGCCGCGCGCAGCTCTTCCACCGTCTTCTGAACCGCCGCAAGACTTTGCTCGCCAGCCGTCTGCCGGGTGGCCGAATCAGCCTCCAACGCGGTCATCTTTTCACGCACCGCGCCAAGCGACCGGGTTACCTCGGCAAGTTTGTCGGCATGTGATTTGACCGCGGCCTCGATACCACCGACGCGTTGCTCGACAGCAGACAGATCGGCCATCAGTGATGCACCAAAAACCCTTGCACCATAGTCCCTGTAGAGCCAGGCGCCGAGACCGGCCGCCGCCACAACCATGGCGACCAGTCCGGCGGCAATCCATTTCTTGCGGCCGTCATGCAAAGTCGCGGCCGGCTGTTCATCATGCACGGGCGCTGCTTCTGCTGTTTCCGCCGCCGTCGGCGTGTCGTCGGTAGCCGTTACATCCGCTTCGACCTCTGCGTCGGCAGTCTCGGTGGTTTTCAGTTTCTCCGGCGCTGGTGGGGCATCGTCATCGGGTTCTGCCGCTTCGGCCTTTACATCAATCACCGGCGGGCGCACCGCGCTGCGTGACTTGCTGTTTCGTCTCGGTCTTTTCGCCATGGGAGATGCCCATGCCTCCATGCTATTTGTGTGTTGGCTGGTCGATGCTAAGAGCGAGCACGTTCCGCGTCCAATAT
>JAEKFU010000239.1 GCA_016522385.1 Pseudomonadota bacterium | reverse complement strand
AACACCATACCCACATCGCGCTTGTGCGGCGGGGTGCGGATCACCTCTCGGTCACCAAACTTCACACTGCCATGGTCAGGGCGCGAGAAGCCCGCCAGCACCATCAACAAGGTCGTCTTGCCGGAGCTGGAGGGTCCCAGCAGCGTTAGAAATTCGCCGCTCTCCACATCCAGGCAGACATCATCCAACGCGAAGACCTCACCATAGGTCTTGGTGACATTTCGGATAAAGATGGGAAGCGCCTCGTCGCGTGCGTTAGTGCTGTTCACGTCTGTCGCCCCTCGAGAATTTGCTGTATGGCCGCCTCCCCTTCTTGGAATTCTCCCAAGAGAAAAGAGTATCTCGCATACTCGACCGCAAGTCTGCCCCTTTCACCCTCTTGAGAGGAAGCGGACCAATGGGTCAACGTTCGGAATGTGCGGGAGCGCTGGGTTTTCCAGCGCCCCTGCTATGTCACAGCGGACGGAGCTATTCCGTCAGCATGTTCTGATATTTCTCGGACGCGATCTTTTCCCACTTCGCGTACCAGTCGTTGTTGAGGACGAGCTGGTTCTTGGCGTTGTCGGGATGTGACGGCAACATCGTGGCCACCTCGGCATCGATCTTGTTGAGCTCATAGGCTTGTTTGTTGGTCGGCCCGTAGGTGATGTATTTCGGCATATCGGCCTGGTATTCGGCCTTGCTGGCCTCGGCAAGGAACTTCATCGCCAATTCCTTGTTCGGTGCGCCCTTGGGAATGCCGAAGCAATCATAGTCGAGCAGCGCATCGTTGTAGTTGTAGGCGGCCTTGGCGCCGTCCTTGATCGCCACGTCGAACCGACCGTTCCAACCGGTGGTCATGTCGACCTCGCTGTCCTTCATGAGCTGGGCATGCTGGGCGCCGGACTTCCACCAGATCGCAATGTGCTCCTTGATCGAGCGGATCTTGTTGATCGCCCGATCGATCCCTTCCTCGCTGTCGAGAACCTTGTAGACGTCCTCCTTGGCGACGCCGTCTGCCAGCAGGGCGGGCTCAAGGGCGCCATGGTACTTGGCGCGGTAGGAGCGCTTGCCGGGGAACTTCACCGGATCAAAGAAGTCGGCCCAGGTTTTCGGTACATTGTCGCCCTTGTAGGTGTCCAGATTGTAGGCGAACACGGTGGAGAAGGTAATGGTGCCGACACAGGCCGGAAGATATGTGCCTGGCAAGAAGTTGGAGACATCGATCATCTTGTAGTCGAGCGGTTCGAGAATGCCTTCCACACCGCCTCGCGCACCGCCGCCCGAACCGGTGTCGATAATGTCGAGCGTCACCGCGCCGGCCTTGACCTGGAGCCGCACATCGGAAATACCGCCATAGGATTCTTCCTTGATCGTGATCCCGAGTTTCTTAGCGACTGGCTGGAAAATCGCTTTGCTCTGCGCTGCCTGGAATGAGCCGCCCCATGAAGCGATGGTGAGGTCGGCCGCCATGCTGACGCCTGGGTTGAGGCCCAGCGCAACGGAAGCCGCCATCGCGAGAGCAAAAGTGTTGGTCCTCTTGAACATGTTTGAAATTTCCTCCTGTTGTGACCAGAACTCACCCGCATCATTGGCAGATCAGGTCTTGTGTGTGGCAGTCCGTTTACCAATCGATCTTGCCAAGCTGGACACGGGAACGCAAGCTTGGCGACGAATGTTAGCTATGGCAGGTGTGGTTGGCGCCCTTGCGATGTCATGCCTCATGAGTAACTCACCGCCTTGATGTCCTGATTTTGAGAATACGGAACGCAGTGTTCCCAGTGGAGCATCAGCTGACGCGCGGAACGCTTTAATGATTGTGTTGCATCGTCCGCTTCTCAGCGTCACCTCAAGATTGATAAACGTTGGGTCGCGTTCAAAACAAAGGTGTCGGTCAGTTAGACAATCGCACTTAGGGCGGCTATGTGGTCGGGGCGAATACCACAACACCCGCCGATGACGTGCACATTGCGCCTAAGCCATCTGCTGCTGTGAGCGGCATAGTCTTCCGGCGAGATCGTGTTGTCGAAAATCCACTTTCCGTCAGCATAGTCGCCTGTGTGAGCATATACGCCAACAAGGCCGTCCCAATGTTCCTGAACGATGTCGAGGCATGCATCAATGTGTCTGACGTCGGTGTGCATGATGTTGATGAGCGGAACGTTTCTGTCTGCGATTGCCGCAAGCGCGTCGGTCAGGGGCTCTCCCTTTAGCAGACATATAGTGCCGGTTGCATTTGGCTCGCACGAGAGGCCAACCCAGACAGGCAATCCGCTGGTTTGTGCCGCATCAAGTGTCACCAGCATCCGATCAATCTCGACCATCATCTCAAGCATGAGGAGGTCTGCCCCCGCACGGGCCATGATCGCCGCCTGTTCTGTCACTCCCGATTCCAGTTCATTTAGCGCAGGATCGTTTCCGGTCCAGGACCAATATGAGATTCCGCCCGCGACCAGCACATCCGGCCTTCGCGATTTCTCACGAGCCTCACACGCCAACTCCACTCCGCGACGATTGAATTCTTCGAACTGATTTTCGACACCTGCGTCGCGCAGCGCATGTCGCGAGGTTGCAAACGTGTTCGAAATCACGATCTCTGCACCGTGACGAAAATAGTCCTCATGTATATCTCGCACGATGTCAGGATGGCTCAGTACACCGCCACTGTTCCAAGCATTGTCCAGCTGAGGAACGCCACGTCGTTCGACCTCGGTGCCGGTCGCACCATCTATCAAGATGCGCTCGCCATTTCGAAGGCGGTCCATAAGATTGTCGTAGCGCGCCATGCTCAAACTCCCATGATCTCGCTACATGTAAGACTATTGAGATAGGCCACCATTCACAACGCGTGATTGGTGTCCTTGCGGAAGATTGGTGCCCGGACAACTTCGGACGGCGAGCGGCCAGGCTGAACAGATCGCCCTGTGTGGTGATTGCATGTCGGTTGCAACAGCGCTATGTTCTTGGAACTGCAAGGTTTGCCAGATCAACAACGAGATTGCTGCACGATGGACAGACAATCGATCGAGAAGAAGCTCAGAGACGCGGGTATGCGACCAACGCGGCAACGGCTCTCGCTTGGCGAACTCCTGTTCTGCCACGGCGATCGGCACATCACTGCTGACCAACTCTATGTAGAAGCCAGGCGGGCTGGCCTGGCGGTATCCCTTGCAACAATTTACAACACGCTCAACCAGTTCACCGAAGCGGGCCTCCTGCGGGAAGTGGCGGTGGAAGGTCAGAAGTCATATTTCGACACCAACACATCCAACCACTACCACTACTACCTTCAGGATGAGGGCAAGTTGATGGATATCGATTCAAAAGAGCTATCGGTGTCTGGCCTGCCAAAACCGCCTGACGGTACGAAAATCGGCCGCATCGATATAATCGTCCGTCTGGACAAAGAAGCGCTCTAGCACTACTCCCTAACGCGTGGGGTGATCTCAAACGTCTGGCGCGCCCCGTTTCGCTTAACGGTGATGTCGACGGCTTCTCCCGGCTTCAACCCGTTAAGAGCGCGCACATAGTCATAGATGTTCTCAAGATCTTGGCCAGCTAACCCCACGACCACGTCGCCTCCAGTCAGGCCGGCGCGTTCAGCAGGGCTATCCGTGATTACACCGGAAAGGGCTACACCAGGGACATCGCTCTTGGCATAATCCGGAATTGTGCCGAGGAAGACGTTGCTCATGCGCCGGCCGCCGCGCCCCTCCGGGCGTGCAACCTTGACATAATCTGGTTCCTCTTTCGCCAGTGCGCGTGATCGCGCGATCAGAGCCACCAACCGGGCAATGTTCCGTGTGCCGGCATAGTTGAGCTTGTCCGCGGTGTCGCGAGGTGTGTTATAGTCCGTATGCGCGCCGGTGAAGAACGACAGGATCGGCACGCCCTTCAGGTAAAACGCAGTCGCATCGGTTGGCAGATACGTGTCATCGGACGTCACGATGGGTAAACCTATCACGGCATTGCGCCGTTCAATCTCACGTGCCCAGGCCTTCGAAGAGCCGAGACCACTGACAATGACGTGGTCCGTGAGACGCCCAACCATATCCATGTTGAGATAGGCCGTGACAAGGTTGGAAAGGTCTTCGGCTCCGGCCGACTTGGCTAAGCCTTCAACAAAACGCGAGGCGCCGAGCAGGCCCAATTCCTCACCAGACCATGCCGCAAACACCACGTCGCGCGCGCCTGAGAGCTTGCCGGCCGCATGATCGGCTGCAAGTTTCTGCGCCACCTCGATCAGCGACGCGACGCCTGAGGCGTTGTCATCGGCTCCGTAGTGGATCTGGCCCCTCTCCTCACGACGCGCCAACGATCCGGAGGTTTCGCCCCGGCCGAGATGATCAACATGTGCGCCGATGATCAGCGGCGGCAAACCGCCTTTGTCCAAGCCGTCGAGCTCGAGCCGCGCCACAACATTACGGCCAGACCGCGTCTCGAAGTCGAGCGCGATGTTGCCGCCGAGGGTAACGCCAATGAGGTCCCGGCCTGCGCTTTCTCCCGCTTCAATTGTTTCGATCATTGTCGCAAGGTCACCGCCAAGAATGCTCAGCATGCGTGACGATGCGTCCCGGCGTACCGCCACCACCGGGAGGCCGGAAACGCCCGAGCTTGCCTCGTAGGTCAGGCGCGGCAGACCATCGTCGAACTCTTCCCTTGGGGGTGGCGCAAAGATGACCCCCAGCGCACCTCGGGATTTGGCAACCGATGCCTTGTAACGCAAATCTGCATAGCGTGACAGTTCTGTGCGGCGCTCGGCGGAGACATCGCCCGGCATCCCGCGCCACAGCAGAACCCATTTGCCCTTCACATCAAGCTCGGCATAGCTGTTGAACGCGGGTTGATCGCCTGCCGCCGGTGCAACGATGCCGTAGCCGGCAAAGACAACACTCGCCTCATCGGCAGCGCCGGTGCGGGAAAACGCCAGCGGCCGCCAATCGGAGTCTATCGCGAGCGCCTGCGCCTTGCCGTCGACGGATACCGTCAAGGCATTGCCTTTGGCTAGCGCTACGCCTGCCGTGAACTCGAAGGTCTGGAACATGCCGCCGTCATCGCCAGCAGGTGCGAGATCAAGCGCAGCAAACGCATCCGCAACATAGGCAGTTGCCAGTTTCTCACCCTGTGTACCGGTCAATCTGCCGCCCATCTCTTCCGACGCCAGCGCCATGACATGCTTTTTCAAGTCCTCTACCGAGATCTGGGGCTGGGTTTCCCGCAGTGCCGGCGCTGTGCTGGCCTGCCTTAAGGGCGCCTGTGCAAGCAGCTGCCGCACAGCTTCGTGGTTCCAATCGGCCAGAAAAATCTGGCTTTGTTTCTTGGGCGTCGCGTTCGACGTCCAGCTTAGCTTCCGTCCATCTGGCGAAAACGTTGCCAGCCCGTCAAATCCTGGTCGGTTCGTGACGCGAACGGGCTGGCGCGCTCCTTGCGCATCAACGATGTAGAGTTCAAAATTGGAGAACCCATGGAGGTTTGTAGAAAACACAAGATACTCGCCCGACGGGTGGTAGAAGGGCGCCCAGGACATGACCCCAAGGTCGGTGATCTGGCGTTGGCTTGATCCATCGGCGTTCATTGTGAAGATCTCGGCTCGCGCGCCATCTTCGGAAAAGCGTCGCCAAGTGATCTTCGAACCGTCAGCATTCCAGAACGGTCCGCCGTCATAACCCTTCGCAGTGG
>JAEKFU010000181.1 GCA_016522385.1 Pseudomonadota bacterium | reverse complement strand
TTGATCGTATATGTGGGCGGTGACTTCTTTTCCTGGACCAGAAACGGAGCGCTCGATGAAACTGTCAGATTTCAAAGTATTGACGTTTGATTGCTACGGCACACTGATCGACTGGGAAAGCGGGATGATTGCCGGACTTACTGCCTTGACGTCGCGGGTTGAGGGCTCATTGACACGTGACGAGATATTGCAGGCCCACGCGCGCCATGAATCGCGTCAGCAAAAACAGACGCCAACGATGCGGTACCGCGATCTGCTACCGATCGTCTATCGCCGATTGGCGGAAGAGTGGGGCGTGCCGGTTGACTGGCCTGAATGCGCCGCCTATGGACGCTCGGTGGACTATTGGCCGGCTTTTCCAGATTCCGTCGAAGCGCTGATCTATCTCAAACAGCATTTCAAGCTGGTGATCCTGTCCAATATCGACAATCAGAGCTTTGCCGCGAGTAATGCACGCCTTGGCGTGCCGTTCGATGCCGTCTACACGGCCGAGGATATTGGTTCATACAAGCCGGCGGACACTAATTTCGACTACATGCTCAATCGGTTGGCGGAGTTGGGGGTCGAAAAACAGGCAATCCTGCACACCGCTGAGAGCATGTTTCATGATCACGGCCCCGCCAATCGGCACGGGTTGCGCTCCTGCTGGATCTACCGCCGTCACGACCAACAGGGATTCGGGGCCACGATGACACCTGACTCGATGCCAAGCTTTGACTTTACGTTCAATAGCATGGGCGAGTTTGCCGATGCCCATCGTGAAGAATTGGCGAAGGCCTGAGCTACAGTTGGTGCGCCGACTTACGATTACGCCTGGTCGTCAATCGGCGCGGCTTGTTTTTGGGCTTGCATCATAATTTCAGCGCTTTATTGAAGGGACTTTGGGGATATTCAACCGATCTGGCCGAAGCTGCCTCTTAGAGAGACGCGCACGGCAGGCAAGGTCAATTGAGTATTGAATTGGCATGACTGATCGAAGCGCGCCGCAACCGCTTGGCGGCATTAAAGTTCTTGATTTTACGACGCTTTTGCCGGGGCCGCTGGCTGGTTTGATGTTGTCGGAAGCCGGCGCCAGCGTGCTGAAGGTCGAACGGCCCGGTAGCGGTGAGGAAATGCGCAGTTACCAGCCGCGATGGGGCAGGGAATCGCTGGATTTCTCGATGCTCAATGCGGGCAAAAAGAGCCTGGCGATTGACTTGAAAGACCGGCGCCAGTTGGAATTGCTGATCCCGCTGATCCGCGAGGCCGACGTTCTGCTGGAACAGTTTCGTCCGGGCGTCATGGAACGGCTTGGCTTGGGATATGAGGCGGTGAGCGGGATCAATCCGATGATCATCTATTGCTCGATTACCGGTTATGGTCAGTATGGACCGAAGTCCGATGTCGCCGGTCACGATCTCAATTATGTCGGCGATACCGGAATGTTGTCGCTCAGTATGGGTGATCCGAACCGTCCGACCGTGCCACCAGTGCTGGCGGCGGATTTGGCGGGCGGCACCTATCCTGCGGTGGTCAACGTCTTGCTGGCGCTAATCAATCGTCAGAAGTCCGGGCTCGGGTGCTATCTGGATATTGCCATGACCGACAACCTGTTCATGTTGATGACCTGGGCGATCGGCCGGGGGCTCAGCGAGGATGACTGGCCGAAGTCGAGCGCCGGCAAGCTCACCGGAGGCTCGCCACGCTATCAGATCTACCCGACGGCCGACGGTCGCCATGTCGCGGCGGCACCACTGGAACAGAAGTTCTGGGACAATTTTTGCGACATAATCGATCTGCCGTCTGAACTGCGTAGTGATGCCAAGGATCCGTTGGCAACAATCGAGAAGGTGCGAGAAATCATCGCTAGCAAGCCCGCGGATGCCTGGCGAGAATTGTTTTACGAACGCGACTGCTGCTGTTCGATCGTGCAGGACCTTGCCGAAGCAATGCGTGAATCGCATTTTCACATTCGCGGTCTTTTCGACCATTCGCTGGAGAATGAAGAAGGCGACACCATGCCGGCGGTCGCGGTGGCAATATCGCCGCAGTTCCGAAGCGATCCTGCTGTGCCAAAATCTGCGCCGTCGGTGGGAGCACACAATGATTCGATCATCAAGAAACTGAAATAGGCGCCTGCATCTAGTCAGGCGCGCATGATACGCGGAAGGTCCGATTGCGGGGCAAGGCCTTCTCTGATGATGCGTTCGCGCAAGGGGCCGAACTGGCTGATCGTCGACAGCCCGAGGGCTCTCAGTGAATGAAAGGGCGCCAGACTGGCCAGTAGACTTGCGTTGAGCGTGTGCACCATAGCCTGGCGCGGCAGTACATCGCGTCGCCGCTTGACATTGTAGGCCTCGGCGACGCTCGCGCTGCCGGGATCGGCTTCCTCTGCAACAGCATCGCTGACCAGCTCGGCGGCCAAGGCTGCGTCACGCAGGGACATATTGAGCCCCTGAGCACCAATCGGCGGTACCACATGCGCAGCTTCACCAATTAGGAACAGACGCTGCTTGGCAAATGATGTCGCCGTCAGACCACGCATCGGGAATGATCTGCGTGGTCCGATTTCGCTTACAAGGCCGAGCTTGCCATGGATTTCGAATTGTAGCCTCTTGGCGAAGTCCTGATCGGACAAGGTCATTAGTCGGTCCACCAGGGCCGGTGTTTCCATCCACACCAGTGACGACTTGTTGCCGGGCATGGGTACCGTGGTAAGGGGGCCTGCGGTCTTGTGAAACTCTGTGGAGATCCCGCAGTGGGGAGCAGAGTGGCCAAAACTGGTGGCGATCGCGGCCTGATCGTAGGACCATTCCAACGCACTTATGCCGGCTGTGGCGCGCATTTTCGATTCACGCCCGTCTGCGGCCAAGACCAATCGGCCGGTCAGTTCACTGCCATCCTCAAGACGCACTGTTGCTTGTTCTCGTCGGGCACGAAATGCGGCAGCGTCTTTATGCCTGAACGTGACGCCGAGGCGCTCCGCGCAAGCCTGCAAACACTCCACCAGACGTTCCACCGGGATGTTCCAGCCAAATGCGTCTTCGCCGATCTCGTCCGCGCCGAAAGTCACGGTCGGCGCGGTGAGAATGTTTCCCGTGTCGTCGATCAGCCGGAGTTTCCTGAGCGCTGCGGTGTCTACCTTAAGCTCGCCGGGCCAGATGCCGATCTTATGCAACAATCGGATCGACGGAAGCATCAGGGCAACTGTGCGCGGATCGGCCTGTTTCCTGGCGGCTTTACCAGCAACGCAGATCACGTGCAGTTCGTTGGCGGCCAGCAGGCAGGCGGCTGCAAGCCCTGCTGGTCCGGAGCCTGTTATGATTATGTCGCAACTCGATAGACGGTCCATGAGCCGGCAAAATGCGCCTCGCGGACCGGAACCGCAAGCACCGGCACCAGATCAGTTTGTCGCGGCAGGCAGATTTGCTAAGACAGGCTCCGGAGGTATCGCGAATCATGAGTTATTCTGAGATCAGTTTGCACATCGAAAACGCCGTTGCTGTCCTCACCCTTAACCGGCCCGACAAGCTGAATTCTATGACCGGCCACATGCACGATGAAATCAGGTCGGCCATCGACGAAATCGAAGGCGTCGGTGTTCGAGCCATGGTGATCACCGGGGCGGGAAGGGGATTTTGTGCCGGTCAGGACCTGGCCGATCTCGATATGTCCAAGGACCTGTCCTACACTTTGGAGCGCGATTTCAATCCGTTGGTGCGTTGGATCAAGAAAGCGCCGTTTCCGGTCATCTGTGCGGTGAACGGCGTTGCAGCCGGTGCCGGTGCCAATTTCGCCCTGGTCTGTGACATTGTGCTGGCCGGGCGGTCGGCGAGTTTTGTTCAGGCCTTTGCCAAGATCGGCCTTATCCCGGATGCCGGCGGCACCTGGTCGCTGACGCATCTGTCCGGCCCGGCCAGGGCACGCGGCATGGCGATGCTAGCCGAACCGGTGTCCGCCGATCAGGCGCTGGAGTGGGGGCTCATCTGGAAGGTCGTCGAAGATGACCAATTGGCTGACGAGGCATTGTCACTGGCACGGCACCTGGCCACCCAACCGACGACCGCATTCGCCCGGATCAAGCAGGCGATCGAAGCTGCGACAATGAACAGTTTTGAAGATCAGCTCAATATGGAAGCCGAGTTGCAGAGCGCTTCTTCGAACAGCCATGATTTTAGGGAAGGCGTCCAGGCCTTCATCGAAAAGCGCAAACCGGTTTTCAAGGGGCACTGACCTTGCCGGCCTCAACCGGGACAGCCTTTAGGCAGATGTTAATGTCGCCGCACGCGGTGATGTGGACCTGCTTCGGAGTGATTATCGGCGGTGCGTGGAGTTACCTGTTTGCTGTCTCACCCAGTATCGCGTCGGACAGCTTTACGATCGATTTGCTGCGCTCGCTGTGTCTGGCTGATGACGATCCGTGGAGCCGTCGAAGTCTGACAGCGGCTTTCGTCATGTGGTCAGCGATGATTCTGGCGATGATGCTGCCAACTGCGGCGCCGATGCTGTCCACCTATATGGACATTGCCGATGCGGCACGGGAAAAGTCGATGCGGGCAGTGTCGCCGACGGTACTGGCGGCCGGCTACCTCTCTGTTTGGGTGGTCTTTTCCTTTGCCGCTATTGCATTGCAGGCCTGGCTGCAGTCACAGGCCATGCTTTCGGCCGGCGAAGCACTGACCCAGCCGGCAGTTGCCGGCGGGGTGCTGCTGCTGGCGGGCGCCTATCAGTTCGCGCCTTTAAAGCATGCCTGTCTGAACAAGTGTGCCCGTCCGATGCCCTTCTTTCTCAGTCACTGGAGTGACGCGGTTGCTGGCGTGTTTCGGATCGGTTTCACCCAGGGCACCTATTGTGTTGCCTGTTGTTGGGCATTGATGCTGGTGATGTTCGTCACTGGGTTGATGAATCTGGTGTGGATGGCCGTTATCGGAATAGTCATGATTTTGGAGAAGACTGTAGAGGATGCAAAGCCTTGGTCTTACGGTGTCGGAACAGTATTGTTGATCTCAGGTGTGGCGACAATTTTGCACCTTTGGTGGTGAGTAGAGGAGAAGAGTATGGCAGCGATCGAACCCTGGTTCGTCAAGGGCGAACTAATGCTGTCCTGCAACTGCACGGTGTTCTGTCCTTGCGTGATCTCGCTGGGCAAGCATCCGCCAACGGAGGGTTACTGCCAAACCTGGGGTGGGGTGCGCATTGACAGCGGCAAGTATGGAAAGGTTGATCTGTCGGGCCTGAACATGGGCCTGATCATCGAAATTCCCGGCCAGATGAGCCGCGGCAAATGGACTGCCGGTGTCTATATCAGCGAAGAAGCCGACATCTACCAGGTCAAAGCATTGACCAAGATCATGAGTGGCAAGGCGCGCGGCACAACACATGTCCTGTCGATCCTGGTTGCTCAGTTCCTCGGTGTCCATCAAAAGCCGATCACCTATGAAGTCGACGGTGACGTGCGGCGCTTCGTGATCCCTAAGGTCATCGATGGTGAGATCGTGCCGATCCCGGGGAGCAAACCGGGTGAACACACGACGATCGAGAATTCGCAATACTGGATTTCGCCGCAGATCATCGTCGCCAAGGCCAATCGCAGCAAGTTCCGCGCCTTCGGCCGCAACTGGGATTTTCAGGGACGCAGCGCCGAAATCTGCGCACTGGACTGGAAAGGGCCTTGAGTCTGAGCAAACAGCTTTCTTGCTGTTGTTGTAGATTCATCGTCGACCTTCTTCCGAATTCCTCGGATCAAGCCGGAGCAAGGCAAGGAACAGCTCCAGCAGCTATTCCGGCATCGTCAGTATCATTGAAGGGCGTTGTGCAAATCCATCGTAGAATGCAGACGTCTTGCTACGGCCTTCGCGCCAACCCCAGTCAGGCCATCTGAAGTCGAGATAGCCGAGTACAGCGGCGGTTGAGATCGTTCCCAGATTGATCTCGCCGAGGCTATCAGCATGGTCACTTTCCAGGGCATCAAGGGCGGCATTTATGCGGCTGGTCTGGCGCTCGATCCAGTCGGACCAGCGCAGATCCTGGGGCCGCAGGAATGTCTCGTAACGCAACGACACACCGGCATCGGCGACGCCGATGGCCAGCGATTCCAGGGTGAGGATCCTGAACCGGCTGACCGGCTCATCGGGCAGCAGAGTCTTGTCGCCAGCGTGGTGCACGAGATACTCGCAGATTACCCGCGAGTCATACAGAGCATGGCCGTGATCGGTAATTAAAGTCGGGATCTTGCCGAGCGGGTTGTCCTTCGCGACGGCATCATGCTCGGCGATGGGAAGGAACGTGCCGGTGTGCACCAGTTCAATGTCATCGGCGATGCCCAATTCATGCGCGGTCATGCGAACGATGCGGACAAAGGGTGAGGCGGGATTGTGGTGCAATTTCATTGGCTTATGATCCTAGTTGTCAACAGGACTTAGTGCGCGTTCGACTCCAGGGGTTCAGTTGTCAGGCCTGCCCACGGATCGCGATCAAAAAAGTTTACCGGACGCAGCTGGAATTCGTGCCAGCGAGTTGGCAGGTTCAGAGAATTTCCCGGTCGGTTGATATGCCTGAAACCTAGAGTATACCAAGCCACAATATCCGTGTTGGCAATATTTTGCGCATCTGCAACAAAGCTCGGCAGGCCCTGTTCCGGTGCGCTGAGATTGGGAACACTACCGGCCGACCATCGCTCATCGCGGTTGTATGCGGTTAACCACAGGGAATGAGCGGCAAATCCGGCACGTAGTCGCAGCGGATCATCGCGCGGGAGGAGTGAGGGAACCTGGTGCGCCGGTTCGATTTGATAGCTTGGATCATGTTTCAGGCCTGTCTTGAGCCCAGGATTGGCAATCCGCCAGACCTGACCATGCGAGCCGGGGTTGATGTTGACCGGTCCTTCGGTATCGACGGTTTCTCCCTGCAGGATCCATAGGTCGCCGCGCTGTCGCTCGGGAGCCAGGCCGCGAGGTTCAACCCGATCGCGCATGAAGACATTGTTGGTACCGTCAATATCAAGATCGAGGCGGAAGGAAACGAAGTGATCAAGATGGGGTGCCACGGTATAGGGCGCGATGAATGCGCCGAATTGCGAAGCTTTTTCCGAGGTACTTGCCGCTGTGTCGGCGGCATCGACTGACCGGGTAGAATCGAATCCGGTCGTACCAATGCGGAATTTGATGATGCCGCGGTTCTGAAACACGTAGTCGATGACGTAGTCATAGTTGCCGATTGTCGGGATATATCGCACCACAAGCTCGATTTCCTGTCGTGCGGTGGCGCGCTGGCTGGATGCGTCATAGTGGCGCCAGGCCGTATCACGGGTAGTGCGCTCGAAGATGCACAATGAACGCGGCACATGGAACATGCCGCCCCTGTCGCTGGGCATGAGCAAATGGACATAAACGGCTTGCTGCGGGCAGTCCTCACCCGCGCTGAGGGGCGAAATCAGATACCCTAGGCCCAATTCGCCAGCATCGAGATAGCCACGAAACGCCAAGGTTTCTTTCCGGTCCATATAGGGTACAAACATTTCGGCGATGGAAAACTGATAGGCGATCAGGCGCTGCCTGCCCCGATCATTGAACTTCACTAGGGACGCGATCAAACCCGCCCGGCGGTCGGCACGCAGATGAAATGACCAGTTCTGCCAATCAACCTGATAGCTGCCCGTGACTTTGATGCTGGTGCCATTTGGCGATGCCACCAATTCTGGTTTCATGGTCGGACCGGGCTCAATCGCGTGATAGTCTTCCGGTGCCGGCAGAGGTGGCACATGTCGGTCTTTGTCGATGATGTCCATCGTTGAACCAGCGTCGGTATCAACAGTGGCGGTTTTGCCCCGGATCGATCGGGCATGCAGCGTGTGCAACTTGTTGATCTGTGCAAAGCAGGGGACCTTGATGAGCCGGCGCATCGACTGATCGCCGCGTTCACGGTAGCCGGTCGGCAAGGATTTGCAGATGATGGTCTCTTCATTTGAAAGACCGCGCTGGCGCATGGCGGCCGGCCAGCGCGGGACGCGTTTCGTCAACTGCTGCGCCAGATTCCACTCATGCCGCATGATCGCCGCCGGAACGCCGGGAATCTCTTCGTGTTTGCGGATCTTTCGTAGCGACAGGTCGACGACCGCCTCGTAGGTTCGACCACCCCGCCGCAAGACGACGTGGGCGGCGCGCCGCAGCGGCGTGCCGGGTGTCCAGGCGAGCACATCTTCCTTGAGGGGTTCGGACAGCTCCATGATTGGGTATGCCGTCTTTTCGTCCACCAGGCCGTCGTCCTGCAAAAGCTCGACAGCGAGCTCGATCTCGCCGGGTGTAAGCGCATCGAGCGGATGCCGAGGCTTGAGTTCTTGCGCGCCGATTTGCGCAGCCGCAACGATCAAGCTGAGTATGACCAGTAGCAGTACTCGCATGACTTGAATGAGACACCATGCAATTGATTCGCGGGAGCGATTATATCGCCAAATAGAAAGACCCCGGCACATCGCTGTACCGGGGCCGGTGATGTTTTGGTCTGTTTGGTTACAAGTTTGGTTGCGGAACGATCCGCAGATAGGGTTTGGGTGATTTCCAGCCGCCGGGATACTTCTTCTCGGCATCCTCGTTGCTGACAGCCGGTACGATGATGACGTCTTCACCTTGCTTCCAGTTGACCGGTGTTGCCACCTGGTGATTGGCCGTGAGCTGACAGGAATCCAGGACGCGAAGGATTTCATCGAAGTTGCGTCCGGTGCTCATGGGATAAGTGATGATCAGTTTGATCTTCTTGTCCGGGCCGATGATGTAGCAATTGCGCACCGTCGCATTGTCAACCGCGGTGCGGCCCTTGGCATCGCCCGTGGCGTTCGGGTGGATCATGCCATAGAGTTTGGACACGGAGAGGTCTTCGTCGCCGATCATCGGATAGGAAACGGCTGTACCTTCCACGTCTTTGATATCCTCTTTCCAGCGATTGTGGTCATCGACGGAATCGACGCTCAGTCCGATGATCTTGCAGTTGCGGCGTTCGAACTCCGGCGCCAT
>JAEKFU010000175.1 GCA_016522385.1 Pseudomonadota bacterium | reverse complement strand
GCAAGTTCGGTAACGACGTCCGATGGCCGGATTTGGGCCACCGAAGGCCGTGTTTGTGCGCCCGCTGGACGTCGTTATGCTCCGCTTGTGGTCAACCAGACCACGGCGCGAAGCATGCCTAGCCAGCTGACGCAGAAACGCGGTCAAATGATTCCACATGAGAAAGAAACGCTCTAGGCCCGCACCAGCCGCTCGTGCAGCCTGGCCAGCATCTTTTCGCACGCCACAAGTTGCGTCTCTTCGACATATTCATCCGGCTTGTGCGCTACGGCGATGGAGCCTGGACCACACACCACCGTCGGGATGCCGAGGCGCTGATTGTACAGGCCTCCTTCGGTGCCGAAGCTGATCTTGGTGGTGCTGTTGCCGCCGGTCAGCGACTTGACAAAGGAAACGATCTCCGCATCCGGCGGCGTGTTGAGCGCCGGATAGGAGATTCCCGGCGCGAAATCGATCGCGGCACCTTCGAACGTCTTTTGTGCTTCAATTTCAATACGTTCAGCAGCTTGCCGGATTCGGTTCATCAGCGCCTTAGGGTCCTCATCGGCGATATTCCGGATCTCGAACTCAAAGGTCGCCAAATTGGGAACTATGTTGAGCGCCTCGCCACCGGCGATCTTGCCGACATGTAGCGTCGTGTAGGGCACGTCATAATCACCGTCCCGGGCACCGGTCTCGGCGACGTCGGCCTGAATGTTGCGGATCTCGTTGATCAGGTCGATGGCAAGGTGAATGGCATTAATGCCATTTGGCGCCAGACTGGAATGCGCCTCCAGTCCGATACACGACACCTTGGCGCCGTCCTTGCCCTTATGTGCCACAGCGATCTGCATCGACGTCGGCTCACCAACAATGCAGAACCGGGGCCGTGGCGAAAATCCTTCCAGCATGTCGAGCAGCCGCCGCACGCCGAGGCAGCCGACCTCTTCGTCATAGGAAAAGGCGAAATGGATCGGCGCCGTCAGTCGGCCGCCATCAAGCTCATGCGCCAGTGACATGCACGCCGCAATAAAGCCTTTCATGTCGACGCTGCCACGGCCATAAAGCTTGCCCTCGCTCCTGCGCATCACGAACGGGTTGCTCGACCAGTCCTGTCCCTCGACAGGCACAACGTCGCTATGTCCCGACAAGACGATGCCCGGCACGTCGTCAGGTCCGATCGAGGCATAAAGATTGGCCTTGCGGTTGTCCTCGCTCGACGCCAGGCGGCAAGTGAAACCGAGGGGCTCCAGCTCGCTCTGAACGTAAGCAATCAGATCGAGATTGCTGTCACGGCTGACCGTCGGAAAGCCGATCAGCTTGTCGAGGTAGTCGATGGTGCGGGACACGTTGACTCCTAGCTCTATAGTTGCGCTACAGTGCTAACCCGCTCTGCACGATGAATCCAGACCCAGATGCGCATCGAAAATGCCATACTGTCGACAGCATTCCGGTACTTTGCCGCGGTTGCTCGTGCCGGGTCGATCCGCGCTGCCGCGCGCGAGCTCAACATCGCATCATCGGCCATCAACCGTCAGGTGTTGATGCTAGAAGAGGCCATCGGCATGGCGCTGTTCGAACGTGCCGGCCGTTCGTTGAGGCTCAATCAGGCCGGCGAATTGTTACTGGCGCAGATTAACGCGACCGCGCGCGAGTATGAGGATACACTGTCGGCGATTGAAGCGCTCAAAGGCCTGCGCTCCGGCACCGTTCGGGTTGCAACGGTGGAAAGCGCCTCGGTGGAATTGCTGCCCGACATTTTGGCGAGTTTCAATGCCGCTTTTGGCGGCATCAGCATCGAACTTCAGGTCACTGGCTCCGACGCCGTCACCAGGCTGGTGCTGGCACGTGAGGCCGACATCGGTTTCACTTTCAACCCTGCCTCGCTGGACGGATTGGAGATTGCCTATGAAAACGCCATGCGCATCGGCGCGATTGTGTCGCCCGAGCATCCGCTTGCGCCCAGATCAGAAGTCTCACTGGCTGAGTGCCTGATCCATCCCTATGCCTGGCCGGCGCACGGTCTCAGTTTGCGCACTGCCCTCGATCTCGCTTTGAAACACGTCGATCAACCGCAGCGGCCGGTCCTGCAGGCCAATTCTCTGCGCGTCATGGCGGCGTTGGCACGCCAGGGCCGTTGCCTCGCTTTCCAAACTGAGATCGGAATCGAGCAACATCTCAGGGCCGGCACTCTGAAGTTCCTGCCGCTCACCGATGAGAATTTGCCGGTGGACCGTTTCATGCTGGTGCGCCAGGACG
Organism: Pseudomonadota bacterium; assembly: GCA_016522385.1. Lineage (GTDB taxonomy): Bacteria > Pseudomonadota > Alphaproteobacteria > Rhizobiales > Aestuariivirgaceae > JABDJG01. The sequence goes on along the minus strand of JAEKFU010000175.1, from coordinate 5,521 downwards.
GGAGAACACCCGCTCTCGCCGCGCACGCCTTTTTTGAACATGTTGTAGACAGACTGGACGGGTCTAAAAATTAGATCAATACACTCGAAATATAGTTCTTTTTAGATCGTTAATTTTGCGCCACAATGCACCGAACAAAGCCAATGTCTTGTCCGGGCATCCGGTTCAGACGGGGAGGAAAGGCTGATGGGTCGCTTGACCACGCACGTCCTGGATACGATGTCCGGCTCACCGGCTGCAGGTCTGAAAATCGACCTGTGGCGGCTCAGCGGCGAAGATGTGCACCTTAAGAGCGTGACCACCAACAGTGATGGCCGCGTCGACGGGCCGATCCTCGAGGGCGACGAGTTCCGGGTCGGCAATTATGAACTGCGCTTCCACGCCGGTGATTATCTGCGCAACAGCGGCTCAAAATTGCCGGATCCGGCATTTCTCGACATTGTTCCAATCCGCTTTGGCATTGCCGATGCGGGATCACATTATCACGTGCCATTGCTGTTGAGCCCGTACGGCTATTCAACCTATCGAGGGAGTTGATGACGATCCGCTCATCGATTAGATTCAGATATCGCGGCGAAACCGTTGAGCTGAGCAATGTTGGTCCGATGGACACTTTGCTCGATTGGTTGCGCCTCGACCGTGGCGCCATGGGCACAAAGGAAGGCTGTGGTGAGGGCGACTGCGGCGCCTGCACACTCGCCATCGGCTCACTGCGGGACGGCCACATCGTCTACGAACCGGTCAATGCCTGCATTCAATTGCTTGGCATGGTCGACGGCAAGGAAATCATCACCGTCGATGATCTGGCCTGGGGCGGCAAGTTGCATCCTGTCCAGAGTGCCATGGTGGATACGCACGGTTCGCAATGCGGCTTCTGCACTCCCGGCTTCGTCATGAGCCTGTTCACGCTCTATCATCAGGGTGGCCCGGTTGACCGGCGTACGGTCAATGATCACATTGCCGGGAACCTGTGTCGCTGCACCGGATATCGCCCGATTGCCGATGCGGCATTGGCCACCTGTTTGGGTCAGCCGAACGATGCCTGGTCGGCGCGGGTAGGTGAAGCTACATCGCATCTTGCGGACCTCGATGATGACGCCGACGTGTTTGTCGGCAGCGATGCGGTATTTTTTGCTGCACCCGCGAGCGAAGATGCCCTTGCTGCGCTCTATCTGCGACACCCGGATGCGACATTGGTCGGCGGCGCCACCGATGTCGGCCTGTGGATCACCAAGCAGCTGCACACCTTGCCGAAAATAATTCACACTGGACGTATCAAGTCGTTGCATAGGGTTGCAGAAGGTGTTGATGGTTTGACCATCGGCGCGGCGGCCACTTACGCCGAAGCCGAGAGCGCGCTTGGTGGCATCGACCCGGACATTGCCGAAATGTTGCGCCGGCTCGGATCCAAACAGGTACGCGCCTCCGGCACGGTCGGCGGCAATATTGCCAATGGCTCGCCGATCGGCGACTCGCCACCGGTGCTGATTGTACTCGATGCACGGTTGCATCTACGCCGCGGCGACACCGAGCGCGACATTGCGCTGGAGGATTTCTTCATCGACTACGGTAAGCAGGATCGCTCAGCGAGTGAGTTCGTCGTACGGATCTCGGTCCCACGGCTTGCCGATGACCAGGTCTTTCGGTGCTACAAGATTTCAAAACGCTTTGACCAGGACATTTCGGCCCTGCTGGGCGCGTTCCGGTTCACAGTCAAGGGTGGCAAGATTCGCGATGCACGCATTGCCTATGGCGGCATGGCAGCGATCCCAAAACGCGCCTTGGCGGCTGAATCGGCATTGCAGGGCATTCGGCTAAAGGACTCTAATGCCTGGCAAAAAGCCTTGGCGGCGTTGCAGCAGGACTTTCAACCCATCGATGACATGAGGGCCTCAGCGAGATACCGTATGGAAACGGCGAAGGCCCTGTTGACCAAGGCGCTCATCGAAGCCGCCGGTGAGGTCTCGAACAGGACACGCGTGGTTGGCACGCGGGGAGGCGAACTTGAATCTGTCGCCTAAATTCGATGCTGCTGCAGCGACGGCGGAGGTCGGTCGCGCAGTTGCCCACGACAGTGCTGCCCGTCACGTAAGCGGATCGGCGCCGTATATTGATGACATGCGCGAACCGGCCGGCACCGTGCACCTGGCGCCCGGTCATGCCGAAGTTGCCAAGGGCAAGATTGCCGGCATGGATCTGTCGGCTGTCAAAGCGGCGCCCGGCGTCATCGCGGTACTCACCGCAAGCGACATTCCCGGGATCAACGACTGCAGTCCCGCCATGGGCGACGATCCGATCCTCGCCGACGGCGAGGTCCACTTTCATGGCCAGGTGGTGTTTGCCGTCGTTGCCGAAACCCGCGATCAGGCGCGTCGTGCGGCAAAGCTTGGCAAGATCATGATCGATGCTGCCGCGCCGGCGGTCACCGTTGAAGACGGTGAGGCGACCGGAGAGACAGTGCTACCGCCCTACGAGTTCCTGCGCGGTACGCCCGACGAGGAAATGGATAAGGCCGAGCACACCGTTACCGGCACGATACGTATTGGCGGCCAGGAACACTTTTATCTTGAAGGCCAGGTTGCGATGTCGGTGCCCGGCGAAGGCGGCGAGATGCTGGTCTATTCTTCGACACAACACCCGGGCGAAGTTCAGCACTGCGTGGCGAAGATGCTTGGACAGTCCGATGCTACGGTCGTGTGCGAGTGCCGTCGCATGGGCGGGGCGTTCGGTGGAAAGGAAAGCCAGGCTGCCCAGTGGGCTGCCCTTTCGGCACTTGCTGCGCGGGTTACCGGCCGGCCGGCCAAGATGCGCCTCGACCGCGATGACGACATGATAATGACTGGCAAGCGCCACGACATGCGCGCCGATTATCGCGTTGCCCTTGACGCGCGTGGCGTCGTTTCTGCCGTTGACATGAACTTCGCCTCACGCTGTGGCTATTCGGCGGACCTCTCGCTCGGCGTCAATGACCGAACGCTGTTTCATGCCGACAACGCCTATTTCTATCCGCACGCCCGCATCGCCTCACAGCGTATCCGCACCAACACCGTCTCAAACACCGCATTCCGTGGCTTTGGCGGTCCACAGGGCATGGTGTGCGCTGAACGCATGATGGACCAGATTGCCATTCTCATGGATGCCGATCCGTTGACCATCCGCAAACGCAACTTCTATGCCCGCGGCCGCGATGTCACGCCCTATGGCCTGAAGCTGGAAGACAACATCATGGCCGCACTGGTGCGCGAGCTGGAAAAGACCAGCGAGTACAAGACACGCCGTCGCGACATTGCACGCTTCAACAAGAAGAGCAAAGTGTTGAAAAAAGGCATTGCGCTGACACCGGTCAAGTTTGGCATCTCCTTTACCCTGAAGCATCTCAACCAGGCGGGCGCTCTGGTACACGTCTATACCGACGGTTCGGTGCAGGTGAACCATGGCGGCACGGAGATGGGCCAAGGGCTCTATATCAAGGTTGCCCAGGTGGTGGCGGAAGAGTTCGGCATCCCCGTAGCAACGGTCAAGATTACCGCAACGACCACCGAAAAAGTCCCCAATGCAGCGCCGACCGCGGCGTCCTCGGGGTCCGACATCAACGGAATGGCCGCCAAGCGAGCTGCCGGTGCGATCCGAGACCGGATGGCCGATCTTGCCGCCAAGCTGCACCAAGCTAAGAAGTCCGACGTGCGGTTCGCTGGCGGTAAGGTCTATGCCGGCAACGCAGAGATGAGCTTTGCCGAATTGGCCAAGGAGTGCTTTTTGGATCGGATCTCGCTGTCATCGACGGGCTTTTATTCGACGCCAAAGATAACTTGGGACCGCAATACGGCAACCGGCCGCCCATTCCTTTACTTCGCCTATGGCGCCTCATGCAGCGAAGTGACTGTTGACACCTTGACTGGCGAGATGCGCATCAACCGGGTCGACATCGTGCATGATGTCGGCCGCTCGCTGAATCCTGCCATCGATATTGGCCAGATTGAAGGCGGATTCGTCCAAGGCATGGGCTGGCTGACCACCGAAGAGTTGGTCTATGACGATCAAGGTCTACTGCGCACCCATGCGCCGTCAACTTACAAGATTCCGACCTGTTCGGACGTACCGGAAGATTTCCGCGTCAATCTGTGGGCCTCAAAGGGCAATCGCGAGAACACGATCTATCGCTCCAAGGCGGTCGGCGAACCACCATTGATGCTGGCGACGTCGGTATTCTCGGCCATTACCATGGCCATCGCCAGCCTGAACAAGGGAGTCGTGCCACCGCTTGATGCCCCGGCAACACCTGAAGCAATCATGCGCGCCGTTAATGCCATGAAGGTGGAGGGCTAAGACATGGGGGTCTGGACCAGCATTGCCAAAGCGCTCCACACGCATGGCGCCTGTGCACTCGTCACTCAGCTTGAAATTCAGGGGTCTGCGCCGCGCGAGGCTGGCGCCCGCATGGTGGTAATGCCGGATGGATCGTTTACAGGCACGATTGGCGGTGGTGCGCTCGAATGGCGTGCTCTGGCTCTGGCGCAAGCCGCGATGCGCAAGAAAGACATTACACCGCAGATATCCAGACACGCGCTCGGTCCTGAACTCGGCCAGTGTTGCGGTGGCGTCAGCCGATTGATGGTGGAGGTTTTCTCGAGCGACCGCCTCAAGGACATTGCCCATTTGCTTCGTGCGGAGGAACAAGGACAATTCAGTACGCAGGGCAAGATTGGCGACAATGGTGTCCACCGCGTGCTGACCACTGATACAGAACCAGGGCAAATCCAATGGGACGGTGCCGGGGGTCTGATCGAAACCTTTGGCGATCAACTGCGACAGATCTACCTGTTCGGCGCCGGCCATGTCGGTCGCGCGCTCATCCTGGCGCTGGCACCGTTGCCGTTTGAGGTCGTTTGGATCGACCCACGCGTTGATGCGTTTCCGAGTGCTGTGCCGGGTAACGTGAAAATGGTTCGCTCAAACGATCCTGCAACTGAGCTGGCACATGCGCCCGACTTTAGTTTTGTTGTCGTGCTGACCCACAGCCATGCACTTGATCTTGACCTGGTGCAGACCGCGCTCAAAGCGCGGCGCTTCGGTTATGTGGGGGTCATTGGTTCAGCCACAAAGCGTGCCCGCTTCGTAAGCCGGATGCGTAAGGCCGGACTACAATCGGATGTGATCGACACAATGGTGTGCCCCATTGGCGGTGGCGGCATTGCCTCAAAAAAACCTGCCGTTATCGCAGCTGCAGTTGCGGCCGAGCTGCTGGTCCGCGATGAACAGGTGAATAGTCGCCAAAAACCTGTGCAAACATCGGCCCGGGAGGTCACACTCAATGGCGGGTGATACGAAGACTAATGGGAAAGGGGTAAACGGCGCCGTGGTTGGTCAACCGGAATACCTGCTGGAAGCCAGGAATATCACCAAGATGTTCGGCGATCTGGCCGCCAATGCCGATGTCACGCTCAAGGTGGCGCCTGGCGAAATCCATGCACTGCTCGGTGAGAATGGCGCAGGGAAATCGACCCTGGTCAAAATGATCTAT
>JAEKFU010000167.1 GCA_016522385.1 Pseudomonadota bacterium | reverse complement strand
GATTCACCCTGCCCGCGACGGCGAAGAGACAATTCCTAATGAATCGCCAACGGTCAACGACATCTCAGGGCTATCGCGCCAGATCATCTACACTGAAGTGCTGGATAGACCGAGCATCCAGCTGCCTGAGGCTGCGTGAGGACAATCCATGCGCTATTTTCCTGTTTTCGTTCACTTAACCAACAGCCAGACCGTTCTCGTCTTCGGTGGAGGGTCAGACGCGCTTTGCAAGATACGCTTGCTGATGAAGACGGATGTAGCGATCAATGTCATTGCACCGGAACTCAATGATGAATTGACCGAGTTGGTGCGCACCGGCCGGATCGTATGGAGCGCCACCGAATTCCACGCAGAACAGCTGACTAACCGGGTCAGGGCCATATTCGTGGCATCCGGCGAACCCGTCGCGACCAACGTCTCCGCAGCGGCAACTGAACTCGGCATCGCGGTAAACGTCGTCGACCGACCCGACCTTTCGAGCTTCATCGTGCCAGCGATTGTCGACCGCGACCCGCTGGTCGTTGCCATTGGCACCGAGGGAGCGGGTCCCGTCCTGGCCCAGGCCCTTCGTGCCCGGATCGAGGTCGTGCTGCCACCTTCGATCGGTGGCCTCCTGCAGCGGGCGGCCGCGCTCCGTCCGGCCATTTCCAGGCGTGTGCCCGCCGGCACCGCACGACGGACGTTCTGGCACGAGTTCTTTTTTGGCCGCGTGCGCGAGGCCTACCTGCTGGGAAATGAACAGCGCTACAAGCGCGAACTGGACCGCACGATCGCATATGCAACCCACCGAACCGCAGCCGGCCGCATCAGCCTAATCAACGTCTGTCATGACCCAGAGCTCCTGACCCTCAAGGCGCATCGCTTGCTACAGGAAGCCGATATCATTCTTCACGACCGCGCAGTCGCCACCGGTGTCATGGAATATGCCCGCCGCGATGCGAGACGTATCGTTGTCCAGCAGAGCGTGTGGTCCAGCACCGACACCGACCATCAGCAAACCGTTCTTAACGCGCTTGAAGAGGCCGCCAGCGGCCAAAATGTTGTGCGGCTGTTCGACGGCGCAACGGCTGCCCTCGACGCCGAGCTGGCCAAGCTGCGCGATCTCAACAAATTCGGCATTGACGTCGATTGCGTACGCGGCGGTGTTGAGGAGGACTGCACCTGGGCACCGTTGATCGACGGCGTCCGTGACCCCGAAGACAGCACCACAGCATGGAGGTTCGCATCATGACCGTAACTGAAATCGGCAAGGCCCTGACCGGCAACCGGCTCTATGATGGGGAAGTGGTGTTCCTGACTCGCACCGGTATCTGGAGCGAAACAATCGACGCCGCCGCCGTCGCACTCGAGCCCCTGTCCCAGGCAGCGCTTGAAAAGCGCGGCGAAGCGGCCGTAGCCAACAATCAGGTGACCGAAGCCTACCTGATTGATGTAGAGCGTCGGAACGGTCGCGTCCGCGCCCAGCATATCCGCGAGCGTATTCGAGCGCTCGGACCGACGGTCAGGCAGGATCTTGGCAAGCAGTCTGACGGCACCGGCGGTGGGTTCGCCGCGCACGCCTAGAGAACGTATCAGATGTACCGCTACGATGAATTCGACCACCGCTTCGTTGCCGAGCGTGTCGCTCAGTTCCGCGATCAGGCTGAAAGGCGCCTGAGCGGCGAGTTGACCGAGGAGGAATTCAAGCCGCTGCGCCTAATGAACGGCCTGTACCTGCAGCTCCATGCCTATATGCTGCGGGTCGCCATCCCTTACGGCACGCTATCCGCCAGACAGATGCGGCGCCTCGCCGATGTGGCGGACAAATATGACCGTGGCTACGGCCATTTCACCACGCGCCAGAACATTCAGTACAACTGGATCAAACTCGAAGAAACCGCCAACCTGCTCGCTGAACTGTCCGAAGTCGAGATGCACGCCATTCAAACGTCTGGCAACTGCATTCGAAATGTCACCACCGATCACTGGGCCGGCGCTGCCGCAGATGAACTGGCCGACCCGCGGCCTGTTGCCGAACTGCTCCGGCAATGGTCGACACTGCATCCCGAATTCTCGTTCCTGCCACGGAAGTTCAAGATCGCCGTTACAGGTGCACCGAACGACCGCGCCGCAGTCAAGGTGCATGACATCGGCCTCAGGATGCATGCCAACGATAAGGGCGAGCATGGCTGGGAGGTAATCGTCGGCGGCGGTCTCGGCCGCACACCGCTTATTGGGTTCACCGTGCGCAACTTCCTGCCCGAAGCAGACTTATTGACTTATCTCGAGGCCATCATGCGGGTCTATAATCTGCATGGCCGACGCGACAACAAGTACAAGGCCCGCATTAAAATCCTAGTTCACGAACTTGGTGAAGAAAACTTCCGCGCCGAGGTCGAAGCTGAATTCAACCGCCAGACCAAGCTCGATGTCGAGGTCGAACAGCACGAGCTGGAGCGCATCTCGGCCTACTTTGCCGCGCCGGACTTCGAGGTTCTGCCGAAACGGTCGGCCGACTACGAAATCGCCTTCGCCCGAAATCCAGACTTTGCCCAGTGGGTCCGCTCGAACATCGCCGCGCACCGCCGTGACGGCTATGCCATTGTCAACATCTCGCTGAAGCCGGAGGGCGGAATCCCCGGCGATGCCACATCGGACCAGATGCGTTCGATCGCCGATCTGGCCGACCGCTTCAGCTTCGATGAGATCCGGGTCAGCCATCACCAAAACCTGGTGCTGCCGCATGTCAAACAGGACGACCTCTACAAGGTCTGGAAAGTGCTCAGGGCAAACGACCTGGCCACAGCCAATATCGGTGCGGCCGGCGACATCATCGCCTGCCCGGGCCTCGATTATTGCACCCTGGCCACCGCCCGTTCGATCCCCATAGCCCAGACTATCTCGCGCCGTTTTGCGGACCTCAACCGCCAGCACGAGATCGGTCCTCTGCGTATCAACATTTCCGGTTGCATTAACGCTTGCGGCCATCACCATGTCGGCCACATTGGCATTCTGGGTCTCGAAAAGAAGGGTGTCGAGTACTACCAGATCACGCTGGGCGGCTCGTCAGCCACGGATGCCTCGATCGGCACCATCCTCGGTCCGGGCTTCTCCGGTGATGAGGTTCCTGATGCCATTGAGACAATCGTCAAAACCTACCTGGACGTCCGCAAAGGCGGGGACGAGACGTTCCTCGATGTCATTCGCCGTGCCGGCCATGCCCCGTTCAAGGAGGCCCTCTATGCCCCTGCTCAAAGACAGTGAGATTATTGCAGACACCTGGCTGCGCCTCGAAGACAATGCATCGGTGCCCGCGACTGGTGATATCATCGTCCCGTTTGCCCGTCTCCTCGCCGAATTTGGCAAGCTATCCAAACGCCGTGGCAGGGTCGGCATTGAATTTCCCAATGCCGAACGCGCAGAAGTACTGGAAAGTTTCCTTCCCGCCCTCAGCCTCGTCGCCCTGCCCTTTCCCAAATTCGCCGACGGCCGCGCCTATTCCCAGGCCCGCCAGCTCCGTCAGCTTGGCTTCGCCGGCGAGCTGCGCGCCTCAGGCGACGTCCTGCCGGACCAATTGGCCTTCATGCTTGAAGTGGGATTCGACACTTTCGAGATCACGACACGATTTAGCCCAGATATATGGCGAAGAACCGCCCAGGGCCTGAGCCTCAGCTACCAACCGGTCAAGCAGCAGAAGCGTTTGCATGTGTGGCGGGAACGGCAGTTGCGCGGTGAGAGAAGCTGTCGAGCGTAACGAAAATCACACATAATTCGCCACCGCTATGAACGTCGCCGGCAAAGACCTCGAGTCACAGGCTATGCCGCATTGTTCCGGGTGCCGGCCTTCATCGAAAAGAAGATATGAATAAGGTATGGATTGCAGAACTATCCTGCCAAGGACTGCTGTAAATCCGCCGCTAGATCCCCGACATCCTCAAGCCCTACCGAAAGGCGCACCATGCCTTCGGTGATGCCCATGGCGTCCCTCGCCTCTTCGCCAATATTGCGGTGCGTGGTGGAGGCAGGATGGGTGATCAGCGATTTGGCATCGCCGAGATTGTTCGAGATGTCGATGATCTGCAGATTGCGCAACAATTCGAAGGCAGCCTTTTTGCCCCCGACCAGTTCGAAGGTAACCATCGTGCCGCCGGCGACCATCTGCTTGCGGCACAGGGCGTGCTGCGGATGGCTCTTCAGGAACGGGTAGATAACCCGCGAGACAGAGGCTTCGCCTTCCAGCATTTCGGCTATCTTATGCGCGGCTTTGCATTGCGCCATAACGCGCAGCTTCAACGTTTCCAGGCCCTTCAGGAGCGTCCAGGCATTGAACGGCGAGAGCGACGGGCCGGTGTGGCGCAGGAAGGGTTTCAGCTTCTTTTCCTTGAATTCCGTAGTGCTCATCACGGCACCGCCGAGGGTGCGGCCCTGCCCGTCAATATGCTTGGTGCCGGAATAGACGATCACATCCGCACCATATTGCAGCGGCTTCTGGAGCACTGGTGTGGCAAAGATATTGTCGACAACGACCGTAATACCCTTGGCGCGACCGATCTCGCTTACCGCCGCCAGATCCAGCACCTCCAGTGTCGGATTTGAAGGCGTCTCGAGGAAGAACAGTTTGGTCTTGTCGCTCACCGCATCGCGCCACTGATCCGTGTCGTAGCCGTCGACCAAAGTGTAAGTGATGCCAAATTTCGGCAGGATGCTGGTGATGATCTGGTAGCACGAACCGAACAGCGCCCGTGATGAAACGATATGATCGCCGGCCTCCAGTTGACAGGCGAGCGCGCCCCACACAGCGGCCATGCCGCTCGCCACACCGTAACAGGCCTCCGCACCTTCCAGGAGGCGCAGACGTTCCTCGAACATGCTGACTGTCGGGTTGCCGTAGCGAGCATAGACATAGCCCTCTTCCTCGCCGGCAAATCGTGCTTCTGCCGTCTCGGCATCGGGGTAAACGAAACCGGAATTGAGATAGATCGCCTCGCTGGTCTCGCCATGCTGCGAGCGGTCGAGCCCACCGCGCACCAGACGGGTTTCCTCGGCCCAGTAATCCGGATTGGCCAGGTTCTTGTCAGGTTTCTTCAACATCAGCTTTGTACCCAAGGGAGTCCGGCATGTTTCCATCCGCCAACGGTGCCGCGATGCCCGTCGGCATCCTTGTCGCCCTCAAAACCGGTGGCAACGTTGTAGCAATTCTCGAACCCAGCCGCAGTGAGCGCCGTAGCCGCCGCTGCGGATCGTACACCCGACCGGCATATCAGGAAAATTTGTGTGTCTTTGGCAAGCCCAAACTCTTCCATCTGGCTGACAAAGCCCTCATTGACCTGCATGGTCGGATATTCCTGCCAGGACAACCGGATTAGTCGTTCAATCGCCGGTAAACCAACATAAGCCCATTCCGGCTGGGTGCGCACATCCACCAGCACCGCATTCGGGTCAGCCTGCAGCCGCTGAAAGGTCTCGTGTGGGTCAAGATCTCCCTTGTACATCCTCAAAACGGCTCCATTCCAATCGCGTCAGGTCGTTCTTTATACCGAACAATCGTGTCTTATTCCATACAAATGTCGCTAGCACTTTATGAAAGTTGCTCGGTTTTCATCGATGGGTCTAATCAATTATACACATTGGACAGATCAGCCAATTGATGATCAATGGGCGTGTCGGTTGGTGCCTTCGCAAGGTCGTCTCTGGACCTTTTCAGCGCCCTGCCAATCGGCAACATACCCTGACGGCCTATTGGGATCGGTCGGGCACTTGCAATGGAGGACGACAGGTGGCGAAATCTCTCCCCGGTCATGCGGACGTGGTCATTATCGGCGGCGGCATCATTGGCTGCTCAACGGCCTATCACCTGACCAAACTCGGTGTTACGGATGTTGTGCTTCTCGAGCGCAAACAATTGACCAGCGGCACCACTTGGCATGCCGCCGGGCTGGTCGGTCAGCTCAGAGCCACCCGCAACATGACCGAGCTGGCCAAATATACATCCGAGCTTATGAAGGGCCTGGAGGACGAAACCGGTCAGGCAACCGGCTTCAAGCAGAACGGCTCAATTTCGATTGCCCTCACCGATGCCCGGCTTGAGGAATTCACCCGCGGCGCCTCCATGGCCAAGAATTTCGGCCTTGAGGTCAACGTTATCACTGCCGGCGAAATCTCCGAACGGCTGCCGCATCTTAACATCGACGGGGTCACAGGCGGCGTCTTCCTTCCGGGTGACGGCCAGGTCAACCCGATCGACGTGACACAGGCCTACGCCGCCGGCGCCCGCTCAAAGGGCGCGAGGATCTTTGAGAACACCAAGGTCACCCGCATCCTTAAAGACGTCAACAGAGTCACAGGCGTTGAGACGGTTCAGGGCACCATCACCGCCGACAAGGTCGTCATCGCTGGCGGCATGTGGTCCAGAGAGCTTGGCCAGCAGGTCGGTGTCCATATCCCGCTGCATGCTGCCGAGCATTTCTACATCGTCTCCGAGCCAATCGCCGATCTACAGGCTAACATGCCGGTCACACGCATCCCCGATGAATGGGCCTATTACAAGGAGGATGCCGGCAAGCTGATGCTCGGCGCCTTCGAGCCGGTCGCCAAGCCTTGGGGCATGGAAGGGATCCCGGAAGACCATGAATTCGAGACCCTGCAGGAAGACATCGACCACTTCGAGCCGGTACTCGAAAAGGCCATCGAGCGCATGCCGCTGCTTGAGACCGCCGGCATCGCCTTGTTCTTCAACGGCCCGGAGAGCTTCACCCCAGACGATCGCTACTATCTCGGGGAAGCCCCGTTTCTCAAAGATCTGTTTGTCGCCTGTGGCTTCAACTCAATCGGCATCCAGTCGTCAGGCGGTGCCGGCAAGGTGCTAGCCGACTGGCTCCAGAACGGCCATGCAGGTATGGACGTCGGCGATGTCGACATCCGCCGCGTGCACCCTTTCCAGTCGAACAAAACCTACCTGCATGACCGCACCGTCGAGGCACTCGGCCTGCTCTATGACATGCACTGGCCCTACTACCAAGTTACGACCGCTCGCGGCGTGCGCCGGTCTCCGTTTCATGACCGGTTGAAGGCTATGGGGGCCTGTTTCGGCGAGGTCACCGGCTGGGAGCGGCCCAACTGGTTTGCCCCGAAAAGCGTCGACAAGACATATGAATACTCCTTCGGTCGCCAGAACTGGTTCGAACATGCCGATGCCGAAGCCAAGGCGCTGCGCGAAAGGGTGGTGTTCTTCGACCAGACGAGCTTTGCAAAATTCATGGTGCAGGGCCGCGATGCCGCGAAAGTGCTGAACCAGGTCTCGGTCAACAATGTCGACGTCGAACCGGGCAAGCTCGTTTATACGCAATGGTGCAATGATCGCGGCGGTATCGAAGCCGATCTGACGGTCACCCGCCTCGGCGAAGACGAATTCATGGTGGTGACCGGCGCGGCTCCTCAGATCCGCGACATGGCCTGGTTGAAACGGCACATCGGCGATGATGATTTCTGCACCGTGGCCGACATCACGTCGGGCCTGCCGATGCTGTCGGTCATGGGCCCGGACTCCCGCGCCTTGCTGGAAAAGGTCTCCGGCGCCGATTTATCCAACGAGTCGCATCCCTTCGGCTCGTCGCGCGAAATCGAAATTGGTTATGGCCGCGTCCGCGCCAGCCGTATCACCTATGTCGGTGAACTGGGTTGGGAGCTCTACGTCCCTGCAGAATTTGCCACCCACGTGTTTGACACGATCATCGAAGCCGGCAGCGAGTTCGGACTGGCACCGGCCGGCATGCACACCATGAACAATTGCCGGCTTGAAAAAGGTTATCGCCATTTCGGCCATGACATCGCTGACGAGGATACCCCAATCGAAGCCGGCCTCGGTTTTACCATCGCCTGGGATAAGCCGGGCGGCTTCATCGGCCGCGACGCCCTACTGGCTCAAAAGCAAGAAAATGTCCGCCGCAAGCGGATGATAGCACTGGCCCTGGATGACGACAGTGATCGAGCGCCTCTGATGTATCACGAGGAACCGATCTACCGCGACGGCGAACTGGTTGGATCGACAACATCGGGCGTGTGGGGGCACCGGGTCGAGAAGTCATTGGCGCTGGGTTATGTCAAGAACTCGGACGGCGTCACCAAGGACTGGCTCGATGCCGGAAAGTGGGAGGTTGAGATCGCCTGGAAGCGCCACCCCGCCAAAGTCCAGTTCCAGCCCTTCTACGACCCCAAAGGCGAACGCATCAAGGTTTAGAGCGTGGTGAAACATAGTCAATGTGCGCGGGTACAAGTAAACGCGTGCGATCACGTTGATGAATACGCCTCACGGCGCATGCTGCTTGACTAAAACCCCACCCTAGAGCGTGTCTTTGTCACAAGAGGGAGCGGAGCACCTTGGCAATCCCTCAGCCAGCACCGCCCAGGCAGTCCAGCCGCAGGCGGTGGCGTTCATCAGTCAACCGCCAAATGCTGCCAAGCACCGCCAGCAGCACGCCGAACCCGGTCGCACCACCGATCAGGAACATGATCAGGAGCTGATATTTGACCGCCTCGGTCGGCTCGACACCCGACAGAATCTGCCCTGTCATCATCCCCGGTAGCGAGACGACACCGGTTGCCGCCATTGCGTTGATGATCGGCATGAAACCGCTGCGCAACGCGCGCCGGACGAAAGGTGCAGTTGCTTGAGACCGCGTCATCCCCAGCAGCAGTTGTGCCTCAATGGCGCTGCGTTCACGGTGTACTGCAGTGTTGAGCGTGTCGAGACCGAGGCTGACACCGGTCATCGTGTTGCCGAGGATCATACCGAACAACGGTAGGGCAATTCGCGGTGACCACCATGGTTCCGGCTCGACCAGTATCGTGAGCGCCAACACGGTCACCAGAAGGCCGGCAAACATCATTGCCCCGCCACCCAGTCCGTGTCCCCAAAGCCCCGTCAACCGCCGCTCCTGGCGCGCCCAAATCTCACGACCTGCAAACATCCCCATGGTCAGCGCCACAAGACCCGTCAGCCACGGCGATGCGATGGCGAATAGTGCCTTGAGGATGAAGCCGATGAGGATCAACTGAACGACCATGCGCAGCGCGGAGACGAACAGTTGGCGTTCAAGCCTGAGATCAAGCCACAACGACAGACAGCCGTTAATCACGAGGAAAATCGACGCCAGCAACACGTCCCAATAGGAAAGCGCTATATATTGGCTCATTGCACCGGCTCCGCTGAACCGGCGCGGCCATCCTGCAGTGTCAGGGCAGCGTGTGCCAGCCGTTTCAGCTGCGCAGCCTCATGGGTCACTAGGAGTACGCTGGCTCCGGCGGCCATTTGTGCACGAATGACATTTTCCGCATTCGCCGTGGCATCCTTGTCCAACGCCGCGGTCGGCTCATCGAGCAACAGCACTTTCGGCTTCAGTGCAAGGGTGCGAGCCATGGCCAGGCGATGCCGTTCGCCGGTAGACAGACGTGCAACCTGCCAGT
>JAEKFU010000140.1 GCA_016522385.1 Pseudomonadota bacterium | reverse complement strand
ACATATGTCAGGGCGGCATCTATGATCACCTCGGAGGTGGCTTTGCTCGTTACTCGGTCGACCATCTCTGGCTAGCACCGCATTTCGAAAAGATGCTCTACGACAACGCCCAATTGATCACCGTACTGGCAAAGGTCACCCACGCGACTGACAGTGCGTTGTTTCGCCAGCGAATCGAAGAAACGATAGCCTGGCTCTTCACGGAGATGCGCGCGCCACAAGGTGGATTTGCGGCCAGCTATGATGCGGATTCAGAAGGTCAGGAAGGTAAGTTCTACATTTGGCAAGAAAGCGAAATCGACGCCGCCCTCGAGCCGAAGATCGCAACCCAGTTCAAGGCCGTCTACGATGTGTCGTCCGGCGGCAACTGGGAGGGAGTCAATATCCTCAACCGGCTGCATAGCCTCGGGCAACTTGATCTGCATTCCGAGGATCAGTTGGCCGACGCGCGCCGGTCGCTTTTTGAGATTCGCAAAGAGCGGATTCCGCCGGGTTGGGACGATAAAGTTCTGTCCGACTGGAACGGCCTGGCAATTTCAGCACTGGCGACCGCCGGACTACGGTTGAACAACGATGATTGGATTGTCGCTGCAGGACAAGCTTTCGCAGATGTATTAAATCATCTGTGGACGGATGATATTCTCTATCATTCTTATCGCGACGGCCAGGTCAACAATCACGCCACCGCAGAAGGTTACGCCAATCTCATAACCGCCGCGGTTGCGCTGTACCAAGCAACGGGAGATCGCAATCATATCGCCACTGCCGAGGCCCTGTCTTCGGCCATGATCAAATACCACTGGGACGTGGAGAACGGCGGGTTCTATTTCTCCTCTTCGCTGGCCGAGAACCTTATCGTGCGCAGCAAGTACGCCCACGACGATGCGACACCCAATGCCAACGCGACCATGCTGGCCGCCTATACCGACCTGTTCTTGCTGACGGGTAATACCAAGTACCATCAGTATGCCCGCAAAATCCACGATGTGTTCGCAGCAAATGTCCAACGCGTCGTCGTTGCACATGCCAGCTTTCTCGCGGCGTTCGATCATCACAGCAACCCGGTCCAGGCCGTCATTGTCGGTTCGGTCAAGGACAACCAAACCCGCAAGCTGAGCCAAGCGGTCTTGCGCCGACATCCCGCACTTTTAATCTATTGTGAAGATACAGATGATCTGCCGGACAACCACGTCGCGTATGGCAAAGTGATGATTGACGAAAAGCCAACCCTCTATCTGTGCATCGGCCAGACATGTTCCCTGCCCGTAACAGATCCAGCCGAAGTTCCAAAAGCCCCACAGAATTAGGCATTCATATTGTCGAAGAAATCGCTGTTTGTTTTGGTCTGGCGCAGCTTGTCGAGCAGAAACTCTATCGCATCGACAGTGCCCATCGGATTGAGAATTCGCCGCAATACATAGGTTTTTTTCAGTATCGGCGCCTCTACCAGCAGTTCTTCCTTGCGGGTGCCAGATCTCAGAATATCGATCGATGGGAAGACCCGTTTATCTGCAACCTTGCGATCCAGAATTATCTCCGAATTGCCAGTACCCTTGAACTCCTCAAAGATCACTTCATCCATGCGGCTCCCGGTATCGATGAGTGCGGTTGCCACAATCGTCAGCGAACCGCCCTCTTCGATGTTTCGTGCCGCACCGAAAAATCTTTTCGGCCGCTGAAGTGCATTTGCATCGACACCACCCGTCAATACCTTGCCCGATGATGGCACGACAGTATTGTACGCCCGCCCCAAACGTGTGATCGAATCCAGCAGAATCACCACATCCCGGCCGTGCTCAACCAGGCGTTTAGCCTTCTCAATCACCATCTCGGCAACCTGCACATGCCGCACGGCCGGCTCATCAAAAGTAGAACTAATCACCTCACCGCGCACAGAGCGCTGCATGTCGGTTACTTCTTCCGGCCGCTCATCAATAAGCAGCACGATCAAATAGCATTCTGGATGATTACTAGTGATCGAATGCGCAATATTCTGCAACAGGACGGTCTTACCGCTCCGCGGAGGCGAAACTATCAAACCACGCTGACCCTTGCCGAGCGGTGCGACCAAATCGATAACTCGAGCTGAGTAGTCCTTACTTGTTGGGTTGTCGGTCTCCATCTCGAGCCGCTCATCAGGATAGAGCGGTGTAAGGTTATCGAAATTGATCTTGTGCCGCGCCTTCTCAGGCTCTTCGAAATTTATGGTATTGACTTTCAACAGCGCAAAATACCGTTCACCATCCTTCGGACTGCGAATTTCGCCTTCAACCGTATCGCCAGTGCGTAAATTGAAGCGCCGAATCTGGCTCGGGCTGACATAAATATCATCCGGACCCGCCAGGTAGTTCGCATCGGGCGACCGCAGAAAGCCGAAACCGTCCTGGAGGACTTCAACCACTCCCTCGCCAATTATATCCACTTCCCGTGAGGCAAGACTCTTCAGGATGGCAAACATCAACTCCTGTTTGCGCAGCGCGCTGGCATTCTCGACCTCTAGCTTCTCAGCCAAGATCAGCAGTTCTGCCGGCGACTTTTCCTTGAGATCATGAAGTTTGATCTCTTTCATCGTGGTGATGTCGGTCATCTCTTACGGATATCCATGTACATTGAGACTCTATGTGGCGCAGCAACTGCTGAGGCGGTGAAACAAATTGTCGGCTCTATGCCGCACCAACTGCCATAAGGAAGGAAAGCTGAAACAGGAGACCCCTGTTCGAATTCGGCGAGAAACCATTCGAGCTAGGCTTCTCCAACAGTTATGTAAGCTATTCTAGCAAATTTTGCCAGACCGTGAAACCGGGTTTTTGACCACTGTTATTAAAATGGCTTCACAACCACCAAGATAACGATCACAAGCATCAATACGGTTGGAACCTCGTTGATGATACGAAAGTATGTCTTCGATCTTTCGTTACAATCTTCAGCAAACTTTCTCACATGTCCGGCCAACATCATATGCACGCCGGTTAGGCCGACCACCAGCACAAGCTTCACCCAGAACCACGCAGTACCAAGCACATAGGCAGGACCACTAGCCCATACAAGAGCCAGCCCAATCGCCCAAGATACGATCATCGCTGGCGTCATGATCGCCTTCAGCAGTCGCCGTTCCATAATCTTGAAAGTTTCAGACTGCTTACCACCAGCCTCAGCATCACAGTGATAGACCATCAGCCTTGGCAAATAGAGCAATCCGGCCATCCATGAGATCACGGCAACCAAGTGAAACGCCTTCAGCCACAAATAGACATTCATCACAACCGTGCCCCGTCGGCCTGCCGCACGATGTTCACCAATCGCGCAACGTTGTCCGGCGGCGTGTCAGGGCGAATGCCATGTCCCAAATTCATTATATGTCGCTCATACCGCAGAGTTTCGGTAATCTGCCGCACTGCATGCTCAAGCGCATCCCCGCCAGCCACAAGACACAGCGGATCCAGATTTCCCTGAACGACGTTCTCAGCCTGAAGTTCATTGGCCGCCCAGGCCAATGGCACTGACCATTCAATTCCGACCGCATCAATCCGACATTGCTGCACCAACTGAAGATGCGCCGCACCGATCCCACGCGCAAAACCAATTACCGGCACCTTCTGGCTGTGCCGCTTCACACCTCTAGCGATACGATCAATTGGCTCAAAGCAATATTTCGAACGAAGATGATCTGGCAAATCAATCGCCCACGTATCGAATATCTGCACGGCCTCCACACCCGCATCGATCTGAGCACACAGATAGTCAATCGATGTCTGCACCAGAAGTTCGATCAAATCATCAAACCACACATCACCCGCGTAGGCTGCAAGTCTCGCATTCATGCGATCAGATGATGTTCCACCCTCGATCATATAGGTTGCAACTGTCCACGGCGCACCACAGAAACCTATGAACCCGACATGGCCAGGTAATTGAGCGCTGACTTTCGCGACTGTGTCATAAATTGGCTGAAGCTTTCCGACCGCGCCTTCAACACACAACCGGCTCACATCGTCCATACACCTCACCGGTGACAGTTTGGGACCTTCGTTTTCCTTAAATGTCAGGTCGCATCCCAAGGCCTGTGGCAGCAGGAGAATATCAGCAAACAGAATGGCTGCATCCAGATCAAAACGCCTCAATGGCTGCAGCGTGACTTCGCTTGCCATATCAGGTGAATAACACAAATCGAGAAACGATCCGGCAGCAGCTCTCAGTTCGCGATACTCCGGCAGATATCTCCCTGCCTGCCGCATCAGCCAGATTGGACGTCGCCAAGGCGTATTTCCGTTCAGGACATCCAGTAGCGCTTTGCCAGATGACTGTCCGTGATCAAAAAAATCTGACATAGGAATCTAAATGATGTTTGTTGTTGTATGCGTGTGAATCTCAGGGATTATCGCTTATCCATAATTAACGCATCTATCCCGCCGCTAAGAGATGTATCCGGAATCCGGTATGAAAATCCATCCACAAAATTTCACAATGAATTTCATATGGTTAGTAATTGAATCTGAAATTTATGAGTACTAACTGCCCTTTCATACACAATTATTGCACATGTTCTACGCATCAACTGTCTTGACTCGCAGACACTCCACACATCGATGCTAGTTGATAAAAATATGGTAAATCGCGTATGAGCCACCAACGAAGCCCTTAAAGACTCGGATATTAACAATCTGTTAACCACGTAAGATCCGCTTGTGAACACAAAGAACCGCCAGTTTTTCCATATGCATCTGGTGTCGGATGCAACTGGTGAAACACTCAATACCGTTGCTCGGGCCGCCACGGCTTACTATGCCGATTACAAACCTATCGAGCATATTTATGCATTGGTCCGAACGCAAAAGCAGCTCGACCGCGTTACTGCCGAGATCGAACAGCAACCGGGAATCGTGCTGTTTACCATGGCCAACCGGGAACTGCGTGATCAGCTTGAGAAATGGTGCGGCAAGTTCAATATTCCGTCCATTTCCATCCTTGATCCAGTCATTTCATCACTGGCAAGTTATCTGAACGCCGAATCACGGCCCCATGTCGGTGGCCAGCATGCGCTAAACGCGGAGTATTTCCGCCGTATCGATGCGCTCAACTACACTATGTTGCATGATGATGGCCAGCATCCGCAAAACTGGCAATCGGCTGACGTCCTGTTGATCGGCGTCAGTCGATCATCCAAAACGCCGACAAGCATCTATCTGGCCAATCGTGGTGTTAAGACCGCAAATATTCCTTTTGTGCCTAATATTCCGTTACCAGCACAGATCGAAGAACTGACCAAACCGCTGATTGTTGGCCTAACGGCCAGCCCCGAACGCATTGCACAGATCCGCCGCCACCGCCTATTGACGCTGAAAGAGGACCGGGAAACCAGTTATGCCGACCGGAGGGAAATAACCAAGGAACTGACCGAGATGAAAAACCTGTGCAATCGCCATAGCTGGCCGGTCATTGACGTCACTCGGCGATCGATCGAAGAAACCGCAGCGGCAGTCCTAAATCTCCTCCACGACCGTCAGTCGAACGTAGTCGCACCTTGAGTTATGCCGGCCGAAACCATCATATTGGCTTCAACGAGCAAAAGTCGGCAGGCAATTTTGAGCAATGCTGGTGTAATTTTCGATAGCTTGGCCGCTGGTGTCGATGAAGATGCCGTGAAGGATGCGTTCCTTGGCAGCGAAAACGAACAGGACTTGGCTGATGTCGCAATGATCCTTGCGCAGGCAAAAGCTGTAACCGTCTCTGAACAGCATCCGGATCGATTGGTGATTGGTGCCGACCAGATCCTTCTTTCAGATGCCGAGATGTTCAACAAACCTGAATCGATTGAACAGGCGAGGGACCAACTGCTCAAGTTGTCAGGTAAGACGCATGCTTTGGAAACGGCCGTTGCCTGCGCAAGAAATGGTGAGATTACCTGGTCGTACCGGGAGAGCGCCCTGCTGACCATGCGAGCGTTGACACCTAAATACATTGGCAGATACCTCGCAATCGTCGGTGCCGACGCCACAACGACTGTGGGAGGCTACAAATTGGAGGGCATTGGCGTTCAATTGTTTAGTAAGATCGAAGGCGATTATTTTGCCATCCTGGGTTTGCCCTTACTGCCCGTGCTGAACTATCTGCGGGGGCAGGGTCTGATTGAGACCTAAGCGGTGTCCACACTTCGCAAAGCCTGTGTGATCGGAAGCCCTGTTTCCCATTCCCGCTCACCCTTGATTCACAGTTATTGGCTGAAAAAATATGGGATCACGGGTACCTACGATCGTGTCGAGGTCCTTCCGGATCAACTCGCCGCGTTCTTACAGCGGATAAGAGGTGGCGAATTAGCCGGTTGCAACGTGACAATTCCGTTGAAGGAGCGGGCATTTGAATTGGTCGACTGCACTAACGAGCAAACCGGCAAACTGAAATCGCTAAACACGATTTTTATGTCTCAGGGAATGCTCTGCGGCATAAGCACGGACGGGGCAGGATTCATGGCAAACCTGGCTGACGCAGTGAAGGGCTGG
This sequence comes from Pseudomonadota bacterium, assembly GCA_016522385.1. Taxonomy (GTDB): domain Bacteria; phylum Pseudomonadota; class Alphaproteobacteria; order Rhizobiales; family Aestuariivirgaceae; genus JABDJG01. The sequence goes on along the minus strand of JAEKFU010000140.1, from coordinate 1,758 downwards.
TCCTGTACATCTAAACATGTCGTTATCCTTGGGGCGGGCGGCGCCGCGCGAGCACTAGTAGCCGCACTTGCCGATGCCGGTGTGGGCGGCATCAAAATTGTTAACCGAACCATGACGCGCGCCGAGGCAATTTCAACAGAGTTTCAGGACAAAGTGAAAGCGCACAGCTGGGACGACCTGACGGATTTGCTTGGCAACGCCGACTTGCTAATCAACTCGACATCTTTGGGCATGACCGGCCAACCGCCACTCGTCGTCTCCGTTGAACGACTCAAACCCGAAGCTGTGGTGGCTGATATCGTCTATGCACCGCTTGAAACAGAACTTCTGCGCCGTGCCCGACAACTGGGCCATCGCTGTGTTGATGGACTGGGCATGCTGATGCATCAGGCGGTTCCGGGTTTTGAGAAGTGGTTTGGTATCCGGCCCGAAGTAACGGACGAATTGCGCGAAATTATTGCTGCAGATATTACCGGTAGGCAGGCAGACTGATCATCATGTTCAAAGTTGGTCTCACCGGGTCCATAGCCATGGGCAAATCAACCACCGCCAAGATGTTTGCCGATCTGGGCTGCGCGGTGTTCGATTCAGATGCTGCAGTACATGCGCTTTATTCAAAGGACGGCGCTGCAGTGTCCGTGGTGGCAGACATGTTTCCCGATGCAGTCGTTGATGATCAGGTCGACAGAAAACGCCTATCAAGTATTGTACTCAAGAATCCTGAAGCTTTAGCCAGACTTGAAGCAGCGGTTCATCCATTAGTTCGACAATGTCAAAAGGATTTCATCGACCGGGCAGGGCAGCGCGGTCACAAATTCGTAGTGCTCGATATTCCCCTGCTATTTGAAACTGGTCAACACAAGAGTGTCGATGCAATCGTCGTCGTGAGCACAACAGCCGACGTTCAACGGACTCGTGCGCTTGAAAGACCGGATATGACCGAAAAAAAATTCAACGAGATCCTCAGCCATCAGCTGCCGGACGCCGATAAGCGCGCCGCGGCTGATTTCATTGTGGATACTGGGCACGGATTCGACGCGGCATTTGATCAGGTGCGGAAAATCGTTGAAGAATTGACTGCGAAAACATTATCGATGACGGGAGCCTGACCATGCGGGAAGTCGTTTTGGATACTGAAACCACAGGGCTAGATCCCGCCGACGGTCACCGGATCGTGGAAATTGGTGCGGTTGAGCTGCACAATCACATTCCGTCCGGTCGCACCTTTCACAAATATATCAACCCGCAACGCGACATGCCGGCCGAAGCCTTCGCGGTACACGGGCTTTCGGGCGAATTCTTGAAAGACAAACCGCTTTTTGCCGACATCACCGATGAGTTCCTCGAATTTATCGTAGACGCAACCTTGGTAATCCATAATGCGGCGTTCGATATGAAATTCCTCAATGCCGAACTGGGTTATCTCAAAAAGCCAGCCATACTACCTGAACAGACGATCGACAGTTTGGCGCTTGCCCGAAAGAAACATCCGATGGGCCCCAACAGCCTTGACGCACTGTGCAAGCGCTACGGCATTGACAACACGATGCGCGACATACATGGCGCGTTGCTCGATTCGGAACTACTTGCGCAGGTATATCTTGAGCTGGTCGGCGGCCGCCAGAAATCACTGACGCTGGTCGAGCTTAGAAGTAGTGAAAATACCCAAGCTATTACGACAGGCGCCGTCCGGCCACGGCCGCGACCCTTACCGCCCCGACTCACCAAAGAAGAGATTGCCGAACATGAGACAGCAGT
>JAEKFU010000079.1 GCA_016522385.1 Pseudomonadota bacterium | reverse complement strand
TTCGCGATGCCATGAATCTGAAACGAGCGATGAACATCGTCATCCTGGCTCTCGCTCCGTGTGTTCTCGTCGCGATTTACAATACCGGCTATCAGGCCAACGTTCTGATGTCACAGGCCGGCTTGTCAACCGCGCCGCAATGGCATGGCGTGGTAATCGACGCGCTTGGCATCGGCTACAAACCGACCAGTTTTCCGGCATCGATTAGCCACGGACTGCTCATCGTCTTACCCGTGTTTATAACCGCGCTGATTGTGGGCGGCTTCTGGGAGACCGTATTTGTCAAGACGCGCGGGAGCGGGTGCAAAGGGGACTATGTACTTGTTGCGTTGCTGTTTTCGCTCAGCCTGCCGCCCGCCGTGCCGATTTGGCAAGTTGTTCTCGGCATGACGTTTGGCATGGTGGTCGGCAAGGAGATCTTTGGCGGCACTGGCAAGAACTTCTTGAACCCCGCGCTCACTGGCTTGGCATTTTTGTATGTCACGTATCCGGCGGATATGGTTGGTGAGAATGCATGGGCGGTGCACGGCCTGAGCGGCGCCACGCCACTGCAGGCAGCAGCCAAAGGCATTCATACAATTCCGTGGACCGGTTCGACTTGGATGCAGTCATTCTTGGGACTGGTACCAGGTGCGATCGGCGCGACCTCAACTTTGGCATGCCTAATGGGTGCCGCCCTGCTCATTGGAACCCGGGTCGCATCCGCACGCATAATGGCCGGCATGCTTATCGGCATGATCGTTTCAGCAACTTTGTTCAGTCAGTTTGGTGATCCTGCCAACGCCTATGCTGCACTGTCATGGCATTGGCACCTGGTGCTCGGCAGTTTCGCGTTCGGTACCGTTTTTCTGGCAACCGATCCGGTGAGCGCGGCCATGACAAATACCGGGCGATGGATCTACGGGCTGTTGATCGGCGCTTTGGTGATCTTAATCCGGGTGACGAATACCACGCATCCGGACGGGGTAATGTTCGCCATCCTGTTCGGGAATATTCTGGCACCTCTCATCGACTACGCCGTGATGCATGCCAACATCCGCAGGAGGATGCGACGCAGTGCCTGAAAGCGTACACCATGAAGCAACCCATGCCGGATCAAGATCACTTCTGAAACGGTTTCAAGGCTTGCCCAATGACAGCCCGGCAAAGGCGTTAATTGTCACGCTGCTCGTTTGCATATTTGCTTCCGTGATTGTCACCGGCTCGGCAGTACTTCTGCGACCACAGCAGATCGCCAACAGCCAACTCGAGCAGCAGCGACAGATTGCCGAAATCCTCAAGGGTGCTTCGCTTGTCGGCGACGACCTGCGCACCATTCAGACAGACGACCTGGAGGCGCGAGTCGTTGAGCTTGAAACCGGAAACTATGTCGATGGTGTTGATCCCGCCACCTTTGATCGCACTCGGCTCGTCCGGGATCCGGCGCATAGTGTCTCGATTGTGCCGGCCCAAGACCTGGCACAGATAAAGACCCGCGCGAAACTGGCGGTGGTCTATTTGCTGCTTAGGGATGGAAAGCCGCAGCTCGTTGTTCTGCCCATCTATGGGCTCGGGTACGGATCCATGCTTCATGGATTTATCGGCCTTTCCGGAGACACCGAAACCGTCATTGGCCTTGGGTTTCATGAACATGGCGAAACACCCGGCCTAGGTGCACTGATAGATGATCCAGCCTGGCGACGATTGTGGTCTGGCAAGAAGGTTTGGGCGCCGGGCGGTGAGGTTGGCCTCGGTGTTGCCCGTGGGCCAGTGGTGTCCGGCACACCAGAGGCGCGCTCCCATGTCGACGGTATAACCGGCGCCACCTGGACCGGTCAGGGTGTTACCAATCTGTTGCGCTACTGGCTGGGCCAACATGGATTTGGACCATATCTCAACAAACTAAGGAAAGCAGCGCGATGACTGCGATCTCTTCAATGCGCAAGGCGTTTGTTGATCCGTTGATCAACGAAAATCCGATCACGCTGCAGATCCTCGGCCTGTGTTCGGCATTGGCGGTTACTAAGACGGTGGCCACCGCATTGATTATGTCGGCCGCGGTGACTTTCGTCATAACGCTGTCGAATGCCTCGATCAGCCTGATCCGCCGTCACATGCCGCGCCATGTCCGACTGATCCTGCAAATCACCATCATCGCGTCGTTGGTGATTGTCGTGGATCAGGTTCTCAAGGCCTATGCATATGCCCTGAGCAAAGAGTTGTCGGTATTCGTCGGGCTCATTGTCACGAACTGCATCATAATGGGTCGGGCGGAAGCCTATGCCATGAAGAACAGCGTTCGTCTCAGCGTGATGGATGGGCTGGGTAACGGACTTGGCTACAGTTGGATTCTCATACTGGTGGGCTCGGTCCGTGAACTGTTCGGCTCAGGAACTCTCCTTGGCATGGAGGTCTTCCGCACCGTATCCGCGGGCGGCTGGTACGAGCCGGCAGCATTGATGCTGCTGCCGCCGAGCGCATTCTTCCTCATCGGATTCCTAATCTGGGCTCTTCGCTCCTGGCGCTCAGAGCAGGTGGAACAGGAGGAGTTCCAAATCCTACCGTCGGCCGAGTCGGAGGACGTGGCATGACAGACTTTCTCAATCTTTTCATTACTTCGGCCTTTGTTGAGAACTTGGCACTCTCTTTCTTCCTGGGCATGTGCATGTTTCTCGCTGTCTCTAGGCGGGTCGAGACGGCTGTCGGATTGGGCGTGGCGGTTCTTGTTGTCCAGTCGATAAGCGTTCCCCTGAACAATCTGATCTACAAGACGTTCCTTGCTGAGGGTGCGCTGACCTGGGCAGGGCTGCCGGATATGGATCTGAGCTTTCTCGCGTTGATCACGTTTATCGGTGTCATAGCCGCCATGGTGCAAATTCTGGAAATGACGTTGGAAAGGTACTTTCCGGCTCTCTTTCAGGGGCTTGGTCTATTTTTGCCCTTGGTCACCGTGAACTGTGCGATCCTCGGCGGTTCACTGTTCATGGTCGAGCGTGGTTACAATTTCACTGAAAGCGTTGTCTACGGATTTGGCAGCGGCTTCGGCTGGGCCGTTGCCATCCTTGCCCTGGCAGGCATCCGCGAGAAGTTGAAATACAGCGATATTCCAGATGGCCTGAGGGGCACGGGCATCGCGTTCATTGTCGTCGGGTTGATGTCACTGGGGTTCATGACGTTTTCGGGAATCCGCATTGACTGAACTTGGAGGTCCATGGGTTTGGGAGTTTTGGTGTACGAAATCGGTCTCGGCATTTTACTGTTCACCAGCATCGTCATGGCGTTGGTTGGCGTGGTACTGGCGGTGCGTTCCAGGCTTGTCGCTACCGGCGAGGTTCAGCTCGTTGTTAATGATCGCGAGCCCCTGACCGTATCCGTCGGCACACAACTGCTTGATGCTCTAGCGCAAGTGGGAATCCACCTGCCGTCCGGTTGCGGAGGTAAGGGCACCTGTGGCCAATGCCGGGTCGTGGTACGCGAGGGAGGTGGTGCAATCCTGCCGATCGAGTTGGCCCGCGTGACCAAACGTGAGGCAAGAAGGGGCACGCGGCTTGCCTGCCAGGTTCCGATAAAGCGTGATATCGTCGTTAGGGTGCCGGACGAAGTACTCGGTGTCGAGCAGTGGGAATGCACGGTTCGCTCCAACGAAAACGTTGCGACCATGATCAAAGAACTGGTGCTGGAGCTTCCGCCGGGAGAACAGATCGACTTCCGGGCCGGCAGCTACGTTCAGGTCAACGCGCCGCCATACAGCGCGCGATACGCCGATTTCGACATTGCTCCGTCATATCGAGACGAATGGGACCGGCTTGATCTCTGGCGGCACATTTCAACCTCCAACAAACAAGAGACCCGGGCCTACTCAATGGCCAACTATCCGGAAGAAAATCGCGTGATCACGCTTGACGTCAGGATCGCCATTCCGCCGCCCGGTGCGGGGGATGATGTACCTCCAGGTGTCGTGTCGTCCTACCTCTTTTCTCTCAAGCCGGGTGACACGGCTACAGTTCTTGGGCCTTTCGGCCACTTTCTTGCTGCCGAGACACAAAATGAAATGGTTTTCGTCGGCGGCGGTGCAGGCATGGCGCCGATGCGATCCCACATCATGGATCAACTGAAGCGGCTCAAGTCACGCCGAAAGATCAGCTTTTGGTATGGCGCCAGAAGTCGCAGAGAATTGTTTTATGTCAAGGAGTTCGAGGCGCTTCAGACGGAATATGACAACTTCGAGTGGTTCGTAGCGTTGTCCGATGTAAGACCTGATGACGAGTGGAGTGGCAAGACCGGGTTCATTCACGACGTCCTCCATGAGGAATATCTCAAAGATCACCCGGCACCTGAGACATGTGAATACTACGTGTGCGGTCCCCCAATGATGCTCAGAGCGGTCCTTAAGATGTTGGACAACCTGGGAGTCGATGCTGAGAACATACTTTACGATGACTTCGGAGGTTGAATGATTTCCCTAGCAAACCCCCTGTCCAGAAGGGCGGTGTTGGCGCATGCCGGTCGATTTGCCATGTCGGCGCCGCTGCTAACAGTTCTGGCCTGCAAACAAGCCGCTTCTAATGAGGTGCGGACCGGTTTTTCCGGTGCGACCATGGGCACATATTATCGCGTCACGATAAGCGACCGCGGTCGAATATCGAAGCTGGATCACCTGCAGGCCGATGTAGAACGAATTCTGCGGACAGTGAATGGCCAGATGTCCACTTACAGCCCCGATTCTGAACTTTCACATTTCAATGCAACGGCGCGGACGTCATGGGTTGGCGTCTCCCCAGAGGTCGCCCACGTCATGACAACAGCGCTCGAAATCAGCCGTCTGTCGGGTAGCGCCTTTGACGCGACGGTCGGGCCGCTTGTCGAGCTTTGGGGTTTTGGTCCTGACAAGCAGGCCGTGATTTCCCCGGACGAGCTGCGTGATCGGTCGGCCTTGGTGAACATTGGCCATCACCATCTCGCTGTCAAAGATGCACCGACGGCAGTCAGAAAGACGCGGCCAGAGCTGCATGTGGACTTGTCCGGCATTGGCAAGGGATTTGCCGTTGATGAGATCGCTGACCATCTCGAACGAGCTGACATTCAAAATTTTCTGATCGACATCGGTGGCGATATGCGGGCGCACCGGAGTTCCCCGAATGATGCCACATGGAGGATCGGTATCGAAAGGCCGACGGTCGGGCCGCGCACGATCCATCGCGTCATAAATGTCGGGGAGGGAGCGGTGGCCACGTCCGGCGACTATCGCAACTTCTTTGAGGCCAACGGATCACGGTATTCACACATTATCGACCCACGTAGCGGCGCTCCGGTCCGTCACGAACTTGCTTCTGTCACGGTTGTCGCAGCGACTGCCGAAGAGGCGGATGCATGGTCCACGGCCTTGATGGTGCTTGGCTCCAATTCAGGGCTTAATTTGGCGAATAATTTGGGACTATCCGCATTTTTCATCGTCAGGACAGACCGCGGCTTAGTTGATTTGCCATCCAGAGAGTTTCAGCGGTTTCTTGTGAGTTGAAGACGATCCCAATGGAGCTGTTTGTTCTGTCATTCATCTTTATCAGCCTTGCGGTTCTCGGCATGGCAGTGGGCGTGCTGTTGCGGGGTTCGCAATTGAAAGGAACCTGCGCGACACTCAACTGCAGCAGTCATGCGCTGATGCGATGCGAAATCTGTCCGAAGCGGCATTGGCGGGGTGTA
>JAEKFU010000068.1 GCA_016522385.1 Pseudomonadota bacterium | reverse complement strand
GTGTGGGCACCGACTTGACTGTGACAGACCAGCGGTCAGCAAGTGAAAACGACCCGGTCCGGGGCGGCATATATATGGCCCTGGCCATGCTATCATTTGCAGTCAATGATGCGATCATCAAGTATATTGGCGTGACGATGCCGATCGGCGAATTGCTGTTCGTGCGCGGCGTTTTTACGATCGTCATCATTGGTTCAATCTGCACATACATTGGTGCGATGCGGTCGCTGCCGGCGTTGCTGTCGCGACCGGTAGCATTGCGCGCCGTTGCCGATCTGGCCACCACATTTCTGTTCGTTACAGCCCTCTTGAACCTGCCGCTTGCCAATGCGAATTCCATACTGCAGGCCGTACCTTTTTTGGTTATCGTGCTTGCCGTGATCTTTCTGGGTGAGCGTGTTGGCTGGCGACGGCTGAGCGCGGTTACGATCGGCTTCGTTGGTGTGCTGCTGATCGTCCGGCCGGGCGGCAGCGAGTTCAACATCTATTCCCTTTATGCCATGGGTGCGTTGGTAACGGTCGCAGCACGCGACATCATCACTCGGCGCATCCCTGCCAATGTCCCCTCGATGATCGTCGCCCTGGCCAACGCTCTGGCGGTTACCTTGGGTGGATTTGTCTGGGGCCTTTGGACCGGCTTCGTGCCGCTTGACGCCCGCCAGATCGGTTATCTGTGGGCCTCGGCATTCATGATCGCTGCAGCCTACAGTTTCATGGTGCTAACTATCCGTACGGCCGATGTCGCCTCATCGGCGCCAATGCGCTACTCGATGGTCTTGTGGTCGTTACTGTTCGGTTATCTGGTGTTCGGTGACGTGCCGGACATGCTTGCTTTTGCCGGAATGGCACTGATTGCTTTATCCGGCATTTACGCACTCCGGCGCGAGGCAAAATTGCGCAACTTCGGTGAGAACGTCACTCACATTTCAAAAAAGTACAGATGGTGAGCGAGATTGCCGGTCCGCCTTGCACCATTCATGTGAAAGTCGCTAAGCATTGGGCTCAATCACTGAATGAGAGCGGACACAACCCCACACTATGCGCGTTGCCAAGATCTATCGCTATCCGGTCAAGGGCTTCACGCCTGAAGCATTGGACGAGGCCCAACTGGCTGCAGGTGCCGGACTGCCATTTGATCGGGTATGCGCATTCACTTCCGGCAACCTGCCTGGCAAACCGGTGGCTGGCGAATGGGTGCCGGCACGAACGTTCCTGCAACTCACGGTCTATCCCGAGGTGGCAAGGTTCAAAGCGAGATTGGATGACCAGGCGCCGTCCATCACGGTAACCGCACCCGACGGCTGTTCGGCAACGGCAGGCCTCCAGGATAGCAGCGATTTCGCGGATATCAACGCGTTGGTTCGCTCACATTTCGAGGCCGGGCCGCACTCCATCCCCGAATTACATGTGCAGGCCCCGGGCCACGGCCATTGGGACTTCACCGACACCGGACTATCGTTAATCAACCTGACCTCGGTCCGCGAACTGGCGCAAGCCGCCGGGGCGGAAATAGACCCGTTGCGGTTCCGCGGCAATCTGTTCCTCGAGGGTTTACCGGCCTGGTCGGAATTCGCGATGATCGGTCGGCGTTACAAGGCCGGTAATGCTCGGATCGAGATCACCCGACCGGCAATGCGGTGTGCGGCCACAACGGTTGATCCTGCGACAGCGGACACCGGCCTCAACGTGCCGGCAGTCCTCCGCAAATTTACCGGACATCTCTACTGTGGCGTCTATGCGCGGGTCGTCGCAGGCGGTGACATCCGCATTGAAGATGCATTGGAAGACCTTGGGTCATGGGACGGGAATCCGTCCGAGAACCTGCCCGAGCGTGCGCCGCCGCCGGCCCAATGGCCACGCTATTTGCGGCTTGAAGCCCATAATGATGGCATGCTCGTACTGCAAAACCTGTCCGTAAACTGGCCGATGTTGCCAGCCTCACCTGGCGATTCGATCCATGTGCATCCGGTGAGTTCCACGCCCACGAGGACGATCCGACTGCGTGTTCGTCAAATGACCGAACCCAACCGATTGATCGTCGACGGCCATGAAGGGGTTTCGATGGTCCCGGATGGTGCCTGGCTGCTGGTGAGTGGCCCGTACGACCGGTCATCATGACAGAAGACCGTCACTCGGTGGACTTTTGATCCGTCATCTTGTGGCCTTGTGGTTTGATCGGCACCTGCAACGTGACCGTTCCAGCCCTTTCGAAGTTGAGCTGCAGTTCAAAGCTGCCGCCGTCCCTGAGCGGTGCCTGCAGGCCGAATAGCATGATGTGATGACCGCCGGGCTTGAGCATGACGCGACTGCCGGCCGGCACATCGAGCGCCTCAACCTTACGCATTTTCATCACACCATTCTCCATGAAATGGTTGTGAAGCTCCGCCTTGCGGGCGGCCTTGGTTGATGCGGAGACTAGTTTGTCGTCAGTACTGGTGTCATTGATGATAACAAAGTAAGTCGCACTGGATTTTGCCGCCCCGATCGAGGCCGGTGCAAAAGACTGCTCAACTTTCAGGTTGCCGGCCAGCACCGACATGGAAAAAGCGACTATGGCGGCAATGGTCAGTGCGATGGCTGCCAAAAATTGAATTTTGTACCGGTTCACATTGCAGTCCTTGTTGAGGCGTCACTCGTTCATTGTCTAGAAGACAATATCGGCAGTGAAATGGAATGACCGCGCGGCATCCCGTCGCGCGACATCATCGGACAAGACAGTTGATGAGACGTTACCCCAGTTTGAAATCGACCAGATGTGCCTGGCACACGTTGTTGTGCTGGCTTGGCTTGCTATGTGCATCAAGTGACGTTCAATGCGCCGATACGACCAAAGTGTCGCTGGAGCTCGTGTTGGCTGTTGATGTCTCGGCGAGCGTGGATCGCTTTGAATACCAGCTGCAATTGAAAGGTATAGCAGAGGCATTTCGTAACCCGCGCGTCACATCGACGATCGAGCGGCTGGGCGGCAACGGAATCGCGGTGGCGATGATCCTGTGGAGCCAAAACTACAATATCAAACTGGTCGTGCCGTTCACCCATATCTACGATCGACACACTGCGATGAAATTTGGCGAGCGGGTCGGGCGCGTATCGCGAGGTGGCCTTTCCGGCTATACCGCGCTCGGTGGGGCGATCCGTCGGGCGACGGAACTCTTGCAGGAAAACCAATTTGACGGCACCCGCAGGACGATCGACATTTCAGGAGATGGCCGCAACAACACGCGTCCAGCGCTTGGCGTACCACGCCAGCATGCGCTGGCGCTCGGGATCACGGTAAATGGCCTGGCGATCGAATCAGATGATGCCAGGCTGACAAACTATTATTTCAGGAATGTCATTGTCGGTGCCGGCTCGTTCGTCGAGACCGCTGCCGATTATGGCGATTTTGCCGCGGCCATGTTGCGCAAGCTGGTTCGCGAGATCACACCACCGATCACCAAGCGTCATCGTCCTGCCGGCGGCCGCATGCTCCATGCATGTGCGGCTTGCATCCGGCGCGGCAATGAACGACAAATCGCAGATTAATCAGAAGGACGGAGCGACCTTGCAAATCACCCAACATCGAGAAGCGGACGTCGGCATCGGCTCGCACAGCGAGTTTGGCAAGTTACGCGAAGTCGTGGTCGGCATTGCCGATGGCTTGACGCTACCACCGTTCGGCAAGGATCTGTCGCATTACAATGACGAGTTACGCGATGCGTTAATCGCCAATGGCAACAAGCCACTCGACATCAAGGTTCACTTTCCCGAGCGCTGGAAACGCACCGCTGAGCAAATTGATGGTGTGGCCGCAACCTACGAGCGGTATGGTGTCAAAGTGCACCGGGTGCGCCCCTACGCGCCGGAAGAAACCCGCCATCTGGAAGAGCTGCAACAGGGTTGTTCGCAGCTCTATCCGGCAGACCCGGTGTTCGTCATCGGCAAGCATTATCTGGAAATTTCAATTCGCCGCGCCTATCGCCGCAAAGAGGTGTTTGCCTTGCGCGACACGATCCTGCCGATGATCGATGCTGACCCGGACGCCCACTACGTCGCCATGCCATGCGCGGCGCCATGGAAACCGTCCGGTGAGGGGCCGGGACCGTTTCTGGAAGGCGGAGATATTCTAATCAACGGCAATGACATCTTTGTCGGCGAAGGTGAACTTTGTTCGAATGCAGCCGGCATTGCCTGGCTGAAACGCTATATCGAGCGCTGGGGTTATACCGTCCACACGATGCCAATCAAGGGACCGATCTTGCATGCGCTCGGCATCATGTGTCTGCTGCGCGAAGGATTGTTGATGGCGCATCTGCCGGCACTGGTGAACGGACTTCCGGCACCACTGAAAGACTGGGAGGTGATCGAGATCACTGAGGAGGAAATGAACGCCCATGCTACGGTTGGTGTCAGCCTTGATGACAAACACTACATGATCGATCCGCGCTTCAACCGGGTGATGGATGAGCTCGGCAAGCGCGGCATCGAACCGGTGCCGACCCCGTGCGACGCCATCGGCTTTTGGGGCGGCGCCATTCGCTGCATTACCCTGCCGTTGAGACGGGATGCGGCCTAGATCAGGAGGGCCCTTGGTTGTCCCAATCAACAGTCATGGGACCTGATCGGCTTCAGTAAGTTGGAGCGCGATGCGGGCGCAAAGCCGTATACACTTCTGCTCAACAGACCCTAGTTACGGAACGCAGCGCGATGTGGGTCATCGGCCAAGTTCGGTAACGACGTCCGATGGCCGGATTTGGGCCATCAAAAGGTTCCATATGAGAAAAACACGCTCTAGTGGATCACGCAGCGACCTGATGGATTTGCTGCAGGCGTGCTTGCAGGATGTCGCGGTCGAGGTCGGCTTCGGCGACGTCGATGAGGCGCGCCATTAGGGCGCTCACGTCATCGAAGGTCTTTTGGAACGCGGCCAACTCCTCTTGCGAGGATCCAACAACGGCGGCAGGATCGGAGAGGCCCCAATGCACGCGGACTGGCGAACCCGGCCAGATGGGGCAGGTTTCCCCGGCCGCCGAATCACATACGGTAATCACAACATTCATCGTCGGCGCCGAAGACAGTGCGAATTCATCCCAGCTTTTCGAACGTAGCGCGGTCGTCGGGATGCGATTTTGGCGTAAGACCTTTAGGGCCGCGGGATGGACTTCACCCTTTGGCCGTACGCCGGCCGAAAAGGCCCGAATATTGCCATCCGCTTCAGCACTCATGTGATCGAGCACCGCTTCGGCAAGGATCGAGCGCGCCGAATTGCCGGTGCACAAGATTAAAACGTTGAAATTGCAATCAGACATTTAAATCTCTTTCGATTCAGGTACTTGATACATTTGGATTATGACAACCATATAACACGCTTGACACCGCACGCCGAGGAAGTTGGCCGCTACTTAGCTCTCTTGTCGAGGCCGAAGCCTTGTATTCCATCATCTTGCTTGTCTGAAGCTGGTGCTTCATGTCTACTGGCGCGAGCGGAAACCGGGAGGGCAGCGATGCTCGACGATGAACTGGCCAAAGACATCCTGTCAGCTGTCGAGGCGGGTTTTGCTGCGCAGACGGCCTTCACCCAGAAGCTGATCCGGTTTCCGTCGTTGCGTGGTCAGGAACACACTTGCCAGGGTTTCATCTTCGAGGCGCTGAAGTCGCGCCGGCTGGCGATGGATCGCTGGGCGGTGGATATTGCCGAGATCGAGGACCACCCCGGTTTTTCACCGGTCAAGGTCGACTATAGCAATGCCATCAATGTGGTCGGCACGCACAGGCCACGCGAGGATAAGGGGCAATCGCTTATCCTCAATGGTCATGTCGATGTTGTGCCGGTCGGCCCGCTCGAGATGTGGTCACGACCGCCGTTTGAGCCGGCGATTGAGGGCGACTGGCTGTATGGCCGCGGTGGTGCCGATATGAAGGCAGGCCTTGCGGCGAATATCCATGCGCTTGATGCGCTCCGGGCACTGGGATACCAGCCGGCGGCGCGAGTACATGTACAATCGGTTACCGAAGAAGAGTGCACGGGCAACGGCGCGCTTTCCTGTCTGGTAAGGGGTTACCGGGGTGATGCCGCGATTATTCCCGAGCCGGAGGACGACAAGCTGGTAAGGGCCAATGTCGGCGTGATCTGGTTTCGCGTGCATGTGCGCGGCGCACCGGTACATGTACGCGATGCCGGCGCCGGGGCGAATGCGATCGAGGCATGCTTTCCATTGATGCAGGCACTGCGCGCCCTGGAAGCGGAGTGGAACAGCCGCAAGTCCGATATTAAATATTTCGATGAACTCGATCATCCGATCAACTTCAATGTCGGAAAGATCGAAGGTGGCGACTGGGCATCGTCCGTACCGGCCTGGTGTTCATTCGATTGCAGGATCGCTATTTTTCCGGGCGTTGATCCGCGTGAGGCGGCGCGCGAAATTGAGGATTGTATCCGCGCAGCGGCGCAGCACAACGCATTCCTGTCCAACAACCCGCCCAGCATCGAGTTCAACGGGTTTTTTGCAGAAGGCTATGTGCTAGGGGAAGGATCAGATGCCGAGCAGACGCTCGGACGAGCACACGCCACATCTTACGGTAAGTCATTGGAAAGCTTCGTCACGCCTGGCTATCTCGATGGCCGAGTGTTCGTGCTTTATGACGACTGCCCATGCCTGGTCTACGGGCCCTATTCCGAAAACATCCACGGCTTCGATGAACGCGTCTCTCTGACATCGGTGAAGCGCGTCACCGGCACAATCGCGTTGTTCATTGCCGATTGGTGTGGTCTGGAAAAGATCTAGAGCCATGTCAAGACAGTCGGGCACCTCGGTACGCCTATTTGCCTTTGTTGCCCGCAAAGCGCCAGTTGGGGCAGTGCTGCGGCGCGGACCTTCAAATCAGGTTCTGTTGTCGAAGTGGGATTTGAAGAATGACCATTTCGAAGACGGCCAATGGTTAAAGGGGCGGATCTACGAGCGACGCTGCGATCTTGCACCTGCGGGTGATCACTTCATTTATTTCGCGGCCAACCATAAGCCACCTTTTGGCACCTGGACCGCAATCTCCACTCTGCCATGGCTGACCGCCCATGCCTTGTGGGCGCAAGGTGATACCTGGGGTGGTGGCGGCCTGTTCGCCTTGTCGCAATGTATCGCACTTAGCACATTCCCGCCGGATGGCAAGCCAACAGTGGGTAAGCTGCCCCGACCGTGGAGCAAGCTCATCCCGGTCAGCGACTATGGAAAGTTCGACAAACCTCTTTCCATGGAAGCGATCCGCCTGATGCGCGACGGCTGGGTGCGTGAACAGCAGACCAAATGGGTAATGAACCATGCCTGGTGGCACGACAAGACCGAGCCATTCAGGGTCAATGTTGAACAGCCAGAAATCTGGGCGAAGACTAGCCCCGCGGGAACCGTACTTCGATTTGTGGAAGCCGAGGTCGGCGAACGAGACGGGCGCTGGCATGTTTGCCAGGGCCGTCTCACTTTTGCGAATGACACAGAGCGTGATCTCGGCGAAATCGACTGGGCCGATTTTGATCACAATGGCGATGTGCTCTATGCATTCGACGGCGCACTCTATCGCCGTGGCAAAAATGGACGCGATGACTCCAAGTTAGTGCGTGACTTCAACAATCTGGAATTCCGCGAACGAGTCGCACCCTACGACGAGCGCGGAATGGGTGTGGACGGCAAGCGCCAGTCCTGGCATCCGCTTGATGACTAATGGATTGGATCAATTCGCGAGAAGGTTCTCATGAAAAACTGGTTCATCGGCCTAGGGTCTTTCTCATATGGAATCATTTGACCGCGTTTCTGCGTCTGCAGGCTAGGCATGCTTCGCGCCGTGGTCTGGTTGACCACAAGCGGAGCATAACGACGTCCAGCGGGCGCAGAAACACGGCCTTCAGTGGCCCAAATCCGGCCCTCGGTTAATTTGCCGTTAATGACCGGCCGGCAGCACGATCATTGTCGGCGTTTTGGGCAAGGTCGCCTGGGAGACGATAATCTCCGGGCCGTCATGCAGGCGCACGGTGAGTTCACCTCTCATGGCATCGAGGAACCGGCCGAGCGATGAGCCGCCGAAATAGTGCATCGGCAAGATCAGCCGGGCGCGAAGGGTGCGAATGACGTCGGCCATACCGGCATGGCTGAGGGTGAACGTGCCGTCGACCGGCACCATCAAAACATCGATCACGCCGAGCAGTGCACGGTATTGCGCCGAAAGTTCATGGTGCAGATGACCGACGTGGGCGATGCACATGTCAGCGATCTCGAAGATGAAAATCGAATTACCGTCACGCTCGACCGTGGCACCCCAGCCGCGCCGGTCGGTCGGCACATTGCGAATGTGAACATCGCCGAGGCGCAGATCGTGCTGGACCGGCCCGCCTTCAGGATTCCAGCCGCGCAGGACATGCTTGATTGCAGGGTCCGGGAAGTCCGTGTAGTGGGTCTCATGGGCGTTGTTCATGGTGATCACGTCGGGGGTCACATCAAATCCGGCGAAGCCGGCATAATCTGTCGCGATCTTGATGCCAGCGGCACTCTCGATCACGAAAGTCGAATGGCCGGTGAACCGAATCCGCACTTCATCGGTCGACAGTTTCCTTGTTGCCAGAGCAACGAAATGCACGTTGGGCAACGTATTTGCCATCGCGAAACAACGGCTCGTTTGAGCGCCAGCACCATTTGGTGCACTGATCAGAACGACCAGGCTCGACATGACATAGCAGATGTACTTCATAGCCGAATTTCCATTCACTATACCATAGGCTGAACTACGGTACCGTCAAAATCAAATTCAGGCGCGCAACGCCGCTGCGAGCCGGTACGCGGCGGCATCGATCGCGTCCTCATCAAAGCCGGCATAACCAAGCACTAAGCCCTGTTCAGTGGGTTTGCTCTCATAGTAAAGAGACAAGGGCATCGCGGTAATTTTCGCCCGCGCCGCACGCTGCGAGGCCGCATTGTCGTCCATGCGAACGGCCAGGCGCGGCGACAGACGAGCGATTAAATGCATGCCGGCCGGGGCTGGCTCAATGGTTAGCAAACCATCAAGATGGCTTCGAATGGCGCCAATCAGGGCGGCTTGCCGACGGGCATAGAGCCGGCGCATTTTTCGGATATGGGCGGCAAAGCTGCCGCTTGCCATGAAGCGAGCCAATGCCGGCTGTGCAACCAGCGAAGCACGTGGCGTCGATGCCGCCAGAACATCGGCGATGTCCCCGATCAATCTGGGCGGGACGGCCATGAAGCCTAAACGCAGTGATGGCCACATCACCTTCGAAAAGGAACCGACGTAGACGACCCGATCCGCGCCCTCTTCCAAGCTCATCATGGCGGGCAGCGGGCGGCCCTGATAGCGGTACTCACTGTCATAGTCATCTTCGATGATCAGCGCCCTGGCGCGACGTGCCCACCCAATGAGCTCCAGCCGTCTGGCCAACGGCATTGTCATACCAAGCGGATATTGCCGTGAAGGCGTGATCACAGCAGCGCGCGCATCGGCGGCAACGGATTGTGCCAACTCGATGTTGAAGCCGTGCTGGTCGACGGCAACCGGGACCGGCTCGAGGCCGGCCAGCGCCAGCGACCGGCGCAGGATCCGATAGCCCGGCTCTTCCATGTAGATATGATCACCGGCCTTCAGCACTGCACGGGCCAGCAGATCAATCGCTTCGGCAACGCCGGAGGTGACGATAATCTGGTGCGCTGAACAGCTGATGCCGCGCCACTGATTGAGATGCTGGGCAATTGCTGAACGCAATGGCGCCCAGCCGAGCGGGTCGGCGTTGGCCAGCAGGGCCGGCTCCGGTCTTCGCCAGACCCGCTCCATCAGCTTGGACCAGTCGGCGTGTGGAAACAGCTCAAGGTCCGGCGCAGCCGGCTGAAACGGGCGCATGGGATGCGGAGCCGGCAACGGTTCATCGTTGGGCACCATGATGCCGACTGTTGAAGCTTGCAGCACCTCTTCGGGCAAATCGGCGCTAACATAGACACCCGAACCGTGCCGGCCTTCGGCATAGCCTTCAGACACCAGTTGATCGATGGCCGTTACGATCGTCACCCTCGAGACCCCCAGTTCAGCGGCGAATTGCCTGCTGGACGGCAATTTGGCACCCGGGTTAATGCGGCCGGTCAGGATGCGCTCGCGGAGACCTTGTGCCAACTGGGCATGAAGCGGTTCCCCGGCGCCGCGGTCGATAGCCAGCCCCAAGAGTGCTGCATCGGAAGTGGTCTGATTCATTGTCGCCATATTGGATATTTCGAAAAGACCATTTTATCCTTAGCTTCAGCACAGTTTCAAGAACGGCAGTGATGTTCCGCAATTGCAAAGCCCTGTTGACATGTCAGACGATCTAGAACGGCCGTACCCCCGCCCCCTGTCCGGTGCCAAGGTCAGCCGATTGCCGAGCGGCCTCATGCCCGCGCGCTGTCCGCTCCAGGGTCACACGGTCGCCCTGGAGCCAATTGATCCACAACGACACGGGGCAGAGGTTTTTGCCGCTGGACACGGTTCGCCAGAAGCCGAGGACATCTGGACTTATCTCGCCTACGGGCCGTGGCCATCGCTCGAGGCAATGACGACATGGCTGCAGGGATGCGCAGCGAGCCACGACCCGATCTTTTTCGCCATTCGCCCAAAGGACAGCGGCAAGGCTTCCGGCATGTGCAGCTATCTCAATATTGAGGCAGGCAACGGTTCCATTGAGATTGGCCATATCTGGTTTGGGCCGCAGTTGAAGCGCACTCGCGCAGCGACGGAGGCACTGTTTCTGCTACTCGACCATGCCATGAGTGATCTCGGCTACCGCCGCATGGAGTGGAAGTGCAATGCCCTCAACGGACGGTCCCGCCATGCTGCCCACCGGCTCGGTTTTCGCTTTGAGGGCATCTTCTACAATCACATCGTCTTCAAGGGCCGCAACAGGGATACTGCCTGGTTCTCGATTCTGGATAACGAGTGGCCCGAGGTGCGCGACATTCTTGAGACGTGGCTGAGCGATGACAATTTTGCTGATGACGGGTCGGCGAAGACATCGCTGCATGAAGCCATGCAAGTCCGGACAGACCATAAACGTGAATGAGCAATGCTAAGCGATGAAATGAAAATTCTGATCGCCAATCACCGGGCCGGCATGGTGGCAACGATCAATGATGACGGCACGCCGTCGGTATCGCCCAAGGCGACGTTTGTCATCATTGACGATAAGCGCATCGCCGTGGGCAACATCCGCTCACCCGGCACTGTGGCCAATCTGCGTAAGCGGCCGGCCGTCGAAGTTTGTTTCATCGATGTGATAACCCGCAAGGCGGTTCGAGTGACCGGCACCGCCGTGATCACGCAAAAATCCAGCGCCGAGCCAGCGCTTATCGAAGCATTTGAATGCGACTGGGCGGCCTATTTGCAACACATCTCGGCATTCATCGACATTTCGGTGACCGCGGCGGAATTGATCCTGTCGCCGGCCTATGACATCGGTCTGACCGAAGCAGAGCTGAAGACTCAGAACCTGGCCAAACTGAATGCGCTGTGAGGTTGACCATGTATGCTCGTGAGACATCGCGCGAAATGCGCATTGGGGTACTGATCCGTGCCATGCGGGACATCAAGCTGTGCGCCATGGTTAGCAGTTCCGGCGACGGCTTGCAGGCCAGCCATCTGCCAGTTGTTGTCGAGCATCGCCTTGATGATACGGTCATCATCAATGGCCATGTGGCGCGCAACAATCCACACTGGCAGGCCATCAATGGACCTTCCGAAACAATTGCCCTGTTCCAGGGCCCGCACGGTTACATCTCGCCAAGCTGGTATCAGGCCAAGTCGGAGACCGGCAAAGTTGTGCCGACCTGGGGTTATATCGCAGTCCATGCCCACGGCCGTCTTGAGGTGATCAAGGATATCGATTGGTTGCGCAGTCATGTCGGTGCCCTCACCGACTTGCATGAGTGCGGCCGCCCTGACCCCTGGGCTGTGAGCGATGCGCCGGAAGACTATATCGGTGTCATGTTGCGCGGCATCATTGGTTTGCGGCTGACGGTTGAACGTCTTGAGGGCAGCTGGAAAATCAACCAGCATCGCTCTGCAAGCGATCAGCGCGGTGTTATTGCAGGTCTACTGAGTGAACCAGCCGCCGCTTCGCGGCACTTCGCCGCTACAATGGAGACCGCCCTGACGGGCACGAAACCACATGAATCAAGCCAAACCTGAAGCGATTTCATTGCAATCGGAATCTGCTTAACTTGTGCGTAGTAACTTAATACCGGCGGAATCGTCCAAATGCGCATCCTGGTCTTTCAACATATCGCCTGCGAGCACCCAGGCATATTCCGGCAGTTCTTTGCCGAGGACGGAATCCAGTGGGATGCCATCGAACTTGATGAAGGCGAGAGCGTTCCAGAACTTGACGGCTACGATGTTCTGTGGGTGATGGGTGGGCCCATGGATGTGTGGGATGTCGAGGAATTGCCGTGGCTGGTCGAAGAGAAGCGTGCAATTCGGCACTGGGTGCGCGAGTTGAACCGGCCTTTTATGGGACTGTGCCTCGGCCATCAATTGCTGGCCGATGCGCTTGGCGGCACGTGCGGCCCGCAAGTGCCAAGCGAGATCGGCATTATGGATGTTGAACTGACAGACGCGGGTAAGTCGGACAAGGTTTTCGGGACTTTGCCGGCGACACAAAAGTGCCTGCAATGGCATTCAGTGCGCGTTGCCCAGGCGCCGGATGATACAGTCATTCTGGCAAAGTCAGTTCTTTGTTCCAACCAGGCGATGCGGGTCGGCGAAAGGGCTTGGTCGATGCAGTACCATATGGAACTGGATTCAACCACGATCCCCGCATGGGGTGCCATTCCGGCCTACGAAGACGCGCTGGCCCGCGCGCACGGGCCGGGCGCGATTCAGAAGATGGCCGATGAGGCAGAAACGCATATGGCAGATTTTGCGGCGGCCTCAAAAGAGCTTTACCGCAATTTCATGGTGGCAATTCGCT